>CAKZZM010000209.1 GCA_937885465.1 uncultured Bacteroidales bacterium | reverse complement strand
ACATCAGCGGCTCACTCGTCAAACAGGGCATTATCAATCGCCGCAAACTCTATCGGGATGAAAATGGCAAAGTCGTCCACCGTGGCAAGCAGGAAGCCTATGCTGTCCGCCACCCTCGCGATTACAAGAAGAATCCACCACAAGGCGAGGAGTTGCAGAGTATCAATCGTTTCCGCGAGGCACATCGCCTTACCACCGAACTCATCCACCTCGACAGAGAACTGAAAACCGCCCAAGCATCAGACAACCCCGAAACAGCCTTCAATGCCATTCTCCAAGACCCGCACAAGCAAGAGCAATTCACCATCTTGCAATCCTATAAAGTCCGTTATAAAAAGCAACTCGGCAAAACCGCCGACCCCGTCGCACCTTACGACCGCACCACTCATACAAAAAAGCATTACTACACCCTAAATACTTTCATCCGCGCTATGCTCATATACGACCTCAAAGCGCAAAACGAATAGAAAAAGCCTAAAATTCTCATAAAAAGCAGAAAACTTTTTGTAATTCACGAAAAAAGTCGTACATTTGCAGCGTAAATAAATCTGGAATAGTGTATCTATGGCACATTTGCATATAGAAAATATTGGTCCTATTAAAGTCATAGACCTTGACCTCAAACGATATAATGTCTTTATTGGTTCACAAAGCAGTGGGAAAAGTACCATTGCTAAACTAATTAGTTTCTGTACATGGATTGAAAAACGCGCTATTACGACTCTTTCAGACAATTTATTTGCTGATGCAAACGAATTTAGAGAACAAGCCGAGAATTATCATAAAATGCACGGATATTTTAACGCAGATTCGAGACTTGAATATCAATCAGAACATATACATGTTTTTTACAATTCAGAAGAATTTAAATTGCAACTATTAGATAAACTGTCTTATAAACGAAAGAAAATCATTTATATCCCGTCTGACCGCAATATGGTTGCTATGCCGGAATTGGAACGGATGATTGTTGGAACAAACACTAATCTGCGCAGTTTTACTTTTGATTGGTTTGATGCCCGTAGCATGTACGATAAAGGTCATAGGCTTAATATCCTTGATCTAAATATGGAATACTATTTTGACAAGGACGCTAAACTTAATAAGGACAAGATAATTCATACTAACGGCAAAACGTACGATATTTCTCTCTCGGATGCTTCGAGCGGGTTGCAATCTGTAACTCCGCTTACTCTTTTGATTGAATATTATTCTGGTCAGTATTATGGAGATTACAATAAAACAACATCGTATGAAAAACAAAAGGAACTTGATGATTTATCTAAGGCTATTAATCTTATATTTCCTATTGATGCAAACAATAAACATAATATACTTAATTTAAAGAATGCTGTAGAGAGACGCTCGCTTTATTTTAAATTAGTTACTCCGCATACAACTGATTTTATCATTGAAGAACCTGAACAAAACTTATTCCCATCAACTCAAGCGCAGTTAATCAATTATCTAATTGAAATATGCAATAAAACTGATCAGCAACACTCATTCACCATTACAACACATAGCCCTTATATCCTTACCCAACTTAATATACTTTTGTTTGCAGGAATCTTGGAGAAACAAGGCAAAAAAGAACTATTGAAAAATATTGTTAATCCGCTTGCTGTTATCAATCCTGAAGAAATAGGTGTATTTGCTGTACAGACCGAAGGAACTATTGAGTCAATACTGAATGATCAGAGCGGTATGATATCGCAGAATTATTTGGATAGTATATCTGAGAACTTGTCTGTGACGTTTCAAAATCTTTACCATCTAATATTCTAATATCTCTTATGCTTGCCTTGCCGTTTTATATTGTAGAGTTATGTTTACAAAAAGCTTTCAAGGGGTACGCTTCATCCATTAATAGTTGCTTGCTTTCAAGCGCACAATGTGAGATTCTTATTGCTGATAATCAAGAGGCTGGATACACTATTATGATCGATAAAAATTCAGAAGATTATCTAAACGGCAAGGGCTTAATTATCAAAAATATAAACGAGAATGATATTTCTATACTTCAAATTGACAATAAACTTATTTCTCCGCGTAGTAAGCAGAAAAGATGCGATTGTGCTATACTTAACGTAACTGATATGCGTTTTGTTGAGTTCAAAACTAACTCACAAGGTAATAGTGTTAAGGCGGTCGAATCCACTTATAAACAGGCAATGAAACAATTAAGTACGACATTACACCTATTCATAAGTAAAGAACGGAATATCGGCATAGATTTGCAAAAGAAACGCAGATTATCCGCTCATATCTGTACTTCAGTTCGCTTTCCGCGTCTATCTGCTTCACAAATAGGATATGCCATTGACTTTGCACTACAAGAACATATACCATTGACATTTGGAACTATAACAAATATTTAAACTTCATTTTTTATGACTAAATCATATATAAAATGTTTACCTCCAAATGTTATTGAAATGATTGCAATGACGCTTGGCGATACAAATAACGGCTTAACAGGTACAGAAATTCATAGATTATTACTTCAATCAAACATTGAAGACATTGATGAAAGTAATACAAAATGGAAACGTCTCTTTAATGCTTTTGCCGAGAACCAGAATAAATTGCATTGTTCTAATCAAATACTAAATTTCATAAAAAATGCACTTGCACCGTCAAGATTTATAAATAATCCCGAAAGATTTAGACAACTACTAAGCAATGTAAATATTCAATTGGCATTTGTTGGGTTTGAATTAAAAGAGAATGGACAATATCGTGAGATTACTGCTGCTGAAACCATATCAGATGTACAAATCAAAGTAAATAATTTGAAACAAGAATTAGATAAGAGACATGCGCATATAGAGATATTCAAGTATTGTAAAGCCGAATTGCTCCAAAATAATTATTTCCATTCAGTATTAGAAGCAAATAAAGGTTTGTTTCAAAGAATAAGAGAATTAGCAGGAATTTCTACAGATGGTATTACCCTCATTGAACAAGTTTTTAGTTCTAATCCCATATTAATTATTAACTAAACTTTCCCACATCTCATTAAATGGCGTTTGAGACGCAGGGAGTATATGTA
>CAKZZM010000208.1 GCA_937885465.1 uncultured Bacteroidales bacterium | reverse complement strand
GTTGCTCCCGCATCTGGGCATTCCCTTCGGCCTTACCGTTACCGAAGGTGTAAACGCGTTTTTTCTGTTCCATTTGATGTTTGTTAATAGATTTATTATAGTTGTAATATTGCGTTCTTTTATATGGTTTTATGAGTCGCTATTCGTTCTCATTAGTTAAATTTGTGGATATTTCATTATCAAAATACCACACAAAGGTACAACTTTTTTATGGCTTACACAAACAGACTTGACAAAATATTTATACAATAATCTATGTTATTATTATTTTTCTGCAACTTTTCGTTATATTTGTATTAGAATTAGGTTAGCCAAGCACACCGCCACTTCCTCATGCTCCTCTTTCGGGTGCCATGCAAGTACATAACTAACCGATGCATCTGAAACGGCATACCCGTTACTTTCCATAGCCTGTAGCCGCTCACGCATAGCAGTGGAAAGACTTACGATATAATCTCCCCGTTCATTGAGAAGATAGCCATTGCTATACCTCATCTTATCTCCGCTGCGAAGTGTTAACACTTTTCCTTTCTTATTCTTGAAATAGTCAAGCCGCACATCGTGCATAGAGAGTGCCACAACTATTGACGGTTGCTTTTCAAGAAATGAGACATCTCTATAAATAAGCAGATTATGACGCGCACGCGTAATGCCGACATAGACAGCCCGAGTCATATCAGCATCCATACGGCTTATGCCGCCGACAAGCAGATGCACCGTATCGAACTCGCGACCTTTAGCCTTGTGGATAGTGCTTACAAATACCATGTTATCATCGGTCGCAGTAAAATCCTCGATGCTTGATTCTAATGTAAACTCATTTAGATCACTACGATAGAATGTACGGTGTGTTGCCTCATAATCTGCCCAGAAACGATGCATAACTTCTATACAACTGCTGTTGGCATAGACCTGCTCCGTGCGGCGCTTTGCCACTGCCCAATCTTCAGCACTGATTACAGCATTCTCACTTCGCCCTATTTGCTTCAAGAAATATCGCACCTCTGCAAGATTGACGAAACGGAATCCGTCAGTACTTTGCAGAAGACGGACATGTTTGCCTTGTCGCCTGAGCAAATAAGCCGCTTGCAATGTTTGTTCGTTTGTTATAGTTAGTACAGCTGTCGTTCCCGATGTGGAGAATTGGTCACAAAGCACCTGCGCCTCTGCATTAGTTTCCACACGCCCGGCTTCCTTGGAAACCGCCATTATAGGGTTATGCTTCATTCTGTTACACAGTTGTCCTACGAAACTGTTAGCATAGTCAACAACTGACTTGTCAGAACGATAATTCTCCGTCATCTCATAGAGAGTGGCGCCATAGTTTCTTATAAGCGACGCAAGATGCTGCGAGTTACTTCCTCGGAATGCATAAATATTCTGGTCATCATCACCGACAGCAATGACACGCATCTCTTCATTCCGTTTCATCAGAGCCTCAACCAAACGAAAATCGTCGGCACTCATATCCTGCGCTTCGTCAATGACAAGAACACTTTTGGCAATCTTATTTTCCTCCACCTCGCCGTTTTCTATCATCTGAGCAGCGCGGCTAACCACACTATCTGCCTCTTCCAACGATCCTTGCCGACCTATAAGATCAAAAGCATAGGAGTGAAATGTCTTTATATCTACATAATGTGCGGCATTGCCAACGAGTCCGATTAAGCGTTTCTTAAATTCTGTAGCTGCAGCACGGGAGAATGTAAGCATCAGAAGTTGCTCGTGTTTGACATCTTCTAATAGCAGAAGTGATGCTAATTTATGAACTAACACACGCGTCTTTCCGCTACCGGGACCGGCAGCAACTACTATGTATTTACTCTGCTTGTCGTCAATGATTTGCCGCTGTTTTTCACTTAACGTACCAAATATCTGTTCATACTTGGCAGGAGTGATATTCTTCGTGATTTGTGCACGGCGTTCACCTTTGAAATATTTGTTGATAAACTCACGATAATCCATCAGAAAATAGTCGCTTACAAACTGTATAGCGGCATCGTAGGCACGTACCATCATATTGGCAAACTCACCCACGATATGTATCTGCTGTATGCGTTGGCGATAAAACTCGTCGAGCAATCTGTATTGTTCTTTGCCGTAACGACGAGTGCGCTCCACTTGACGCTGTAACTGCATAGTGTTATATATCACCATAAAACCGCCCTCAATCTTCAAAAGTCCTGTCTTGCTTACATATAGCAGAGCCTCTTCCATATCCTCTATTGAAGCTTTCTCCGTATTGCCGAACGCAAGCATTTTCCTCTCCGAATTGAACCTGTTAAGCCAATCAACGATGGAGAATGTTATTAGTTTGTCTGCTTCGTTTAACGTCAAGCACTTTACGACAAACCTGCATAATTCAACTCTCTTCTCAAATCGTGCCATCGCCGTTTCCTTGTCCACTTGCAGCCGCAAGCGAACGTTTTGTGAAGCAGTATGCTCCTCTTTGCGGATGTAACCCTTGATAAGCAGGAAATGCAGCAATGAATGTAATTGTTTTACTGTACAGCGTTTATTCCCTGCTTCTTGCGCATCGGCATTGAGTTGTTTGTAGTTGTATATAGTAGCCTCTGCACTTATCCTTTCTAATAGAAAGCGTTCTATACGCAATGTATCTTCTATTCCTCTTGAAATGTTAGCATGGTCAATAAAAGCTTGCATATCACGCGTATCAGCGAGGATGCCTTCTTGCCGCATGAGGTTCACGCTACGCACCACTGTCTCTTTTGTCATTCCGAGTATGTCGGCAAGATAGTCGATGCGGCTATCTGCCTCGGCTCCTCTGCCGCCTGGTGTCGCTTTGCTGCTGAAAAGTGAATGGATGATTCGTGCTGCTTGCTCACGTGTAACATCGTCAAACAAACGTGAGGCGATCAACCGCTGCCGGGCTTCATCCATTGAGCGCACATTGATACCCGTAGCAAAGACACGCGGAGAGTTGTTGCCACGAGTGATAAAGCCAGCCTGCTCCAATGCGGTAACAGCACTCTTTACGCGCGTTTCAATCTCATTGGTATGTTCTTCACTCCAACCTGCCTGACGAGCAATCTCCAACGGCGAACAACTTACTTTCTCTCGTTTTGCCGTCAGATCTTTAATGGCTTTCCATACTTGCTGTATCTCGCTAATAGACAGCTTTGTCTGATTGAGCAATACAAAATGCTTGTCAAGGTCGCTGTCATCAAACAACACATAACAGTCTGCCTGCATCTCAGGGTCACGACCGGCACGGCCTGCTTCTTGTATGTAGTTCTCAAGTGAGTCGCTGATGTCGTAGTGCACAACCAACCCCACATCCTTCTTATCCACTCCCATGCCGAAGGCAGAAGTGGCAACAATGACCTGTGTATCGCCGCTCATGAAGGCATTTTGGTTTGCAACCTTTTCCTGACTCTCCATCTTACCGTTGAACGGCAACGCGTTTATACCGTCACGAGTCAATCGTTCTGCCAACTCACAAGTACGGCGTGTACGCGCAACATATACTATAACAGGGCATTGTCTGGCAAGAATAAGATTCCGAAGCAAAGTGTATTTCTCATCAGCTGTCTCAGCATGTAGCACCGAATAGCGCAGATTCTTCCGCTCAGCATTGGCAGCAAACACCGTCAACTCTAATCCTAACTTCTGCTTGAAATAATCGCATATATCGCTCACAACCTTCTGTTTGGCAGTTGCCGTAAAACACGACACGGCTATGGGTTTTGCCATTTGCTTCTTCTCTTGCAACTGACGAATAAAATCACCTATATACAGGTAATCAGTTCGGAAATCCTGCCCCCATACTGAAAAACAATGCGCTTCATCTATGACGAAACGCACTACATTACGCCCCATTAGAAAGCGTTCTATGGTTTTGCTGCGCAACATCTCTGGAGCTATATATAGCAGATTGGCTGTGCCGTCTGCCACTTGTTCTATAGCAGTGGCACGCTCAATGGGGTCAAGCAGACCATTGATAGTCACCACATCGCTTATCCCACGGGCTGAAAGGTTATCCACTTGGTCTTTCATCAGACTTTGCAGAGGTGAAATAACCACCGTCAGTCCGTGTATATTACGCCCTGCAATCAGGGCAGGAAATTGAAAAGTGAGACTCTTGCCGCCACCCGTCGGGAAAATAGTCAGCAACGACTCTCCGCGAATGGCTGCTTCCACTGCCTTTTGTTGCATTGGCTCACCATCGAACAACCGGAAACTGTCGTAACCGAAGAACTCCCTAAGTCCGTTGTGTGCATCAAGTCGCCGTTTGCAATACTCACACTCTCCGCATGGCGTATTGCAAATGAAAGACATTACATTGTTAATCTTAGGATAGTTGCGCAACACCCACGCAGGCGTAATGGAATAGAGGTCATCGGCACCTATCACTGCCAATGCGTACGCAAGTTCTACAGGATAATACTTTATCACCGCAGCTATATTCGCATGCTCACAGATTTTTCCTTTGTATTCAGTAAAAATGAGTTGGGCGGTTGGCAATTCCGCAAATGTTGCCGACTCGTGTTTTATCTGTTTCAAAAAGCCGTCAAACTCTTTTATCCCTCTCAGCAACCGTATGAAAATTTCCTGTTTCCTTGACGAAAGTTCATACCATGCAGTCACCTCGTCATAAAACAAGTCGCGAGCTTTCTTGCTGTCATTAGCAGGATTATTCACTTCATCAACTTGAAGTTTGTCATCCTTTAGTAATTTGTGATATGGCTTGCAAGGGAATAAAAGCGGTGAAAGGGGCAGTGTGTCAATGATAGTATAACTGCCTTGCAGATTGAGATATTTTAAGTCATGATTTACGATGTTATGCCCGCAAAGCGTATCACATTTCGACACAAAAGCATTGAACTCCATAGCTGAGTGCGTATGCATCACTGCCCCGTCTTCCAGCACAGCACCATAGTCCTGCACCTTCTGGCTCTGTACGCCGACTTCTGTATCAATAAACGCAATCATAACCGCCTGCCATATATAAAACCCATGAAACGTTAAAAGAAAAATGTAATAATAAGTACTACATTACACCACTTCACACCGCAAAGGTACGACTTTTCCCGCACATCTCCAACAATATCCCGCAAAATTCACCGAATTATGCAAAAAAACTTCGCAAACCCTCTTGCATATATCCCCCAAAAGCACTACCTTTGCACCCGTATTTCAGCAAGAAACTCCATAGAATAACCGATAGATAACCGTAGGATAGCCGTATGATAGTGCTACTCACACCGAAGGCATACCGTGCACATACCATACCCTCACTACCTGCTATCCGTCCCCGAATACAAGCCCGACCGTCCTCGAGCCCCCTGCCGACAGGCATCCAAAATAGCATTAATGCATGAGCCGATTTCGGCTCACCAAAAAGAATCATATCCGCCCCACCTAAGAATGCATCAGCTCAACCTGTGGCTGATCAAAAAACAAACACATCAGCCAATTTTGGCTGATAATAAAATAAAACAACCATGGCTAAAATCAACCCCTCATCTCCCATTGCCGACATCCACGGCGCATTGCAACGCGGCGACAAGGTAGTCTATCGTGTCCGTGACGGCGTACAGCAGGCGTATATTGTCAAGCACCCCTACGAAGGCAAGCCTACCAGCAAGCAGACCAAAGCCCGAACCGCTTTCAAAGACCTCACACAGCAGGTCAAGGCTGTCTATGCCGACCCTGTACAACTCGCCGACTGGCAAGCACGCTTCGAGGCTTATACCTCCACCCGCAAGTATAAAGCCCAGCTGAACCGCTATCTCCGCGAGCAGCGCGAGCGTTCTCTTGCCAATCCGCTTTCTACCTTCCATTTCCGCCCTGCCGCTAAGCGCACTCCCAAGCCACCGACCACCCTCTACGGCTTCATCCTCTCAACTCTCGCCAAAAAGTCCGAATAAAACAGGTTATTCTATATGAAATTACAAAAAAATGATATTTTTTCTCAATTTTACTTGGAAAATAAAATTATTTTTCGTAATTTTGCGGCGTTATTTTGAATAAATCTCAAATTATGTCAGACCTTTTAGCTTTTACAGTCGGAAACTACCGATCAATCCGTTCTCGCAGGACTATTCATTTAAGTGCACAAAGCATTAAGGATGAGCCTGTTGAAAATGTCGTCGAATCAGGTAAAGTCAAGTTTCTTACCTCTGCGGCTATCTATGGAGCAAACTCTAGTGGTAAGAGTAATTTCATTATGGCATTTGGCTTGATGAAGTCGATGGTTATAGGCTCTGTCAAACTGAACGATAATGATGAATTGCCTTACGAACCGTTTGCTCTATCAAAAGTCTCTATTAATCAACCTACTTTTTTTGAAATAGTCTATCAGGATGGTTCAAGTCGTTTCCGTTACAACTTCTCATATAACAAAAAGCATATTCTATCGGAGACACTTTCCTGTTATGATGGAAGGGGAGACGAGAAACTGCTTTTTGCACGCGATAATGAAGGAATTGGCATTGATGAAAAACTTTTCCCTGAAGGCAACGGACTCGAGGAACGAACCAACGAGAATCGCTTATTCTTATCAGTTGCATCACAGTTAGGAGGATCTATTTCTCGTCGTGTACTCACTTTCTTCCAAACTGGATATAACGTGATATCAGGACTTAATTCTTACGGATATAGCGGTATTACTGAAACATTCTTTCATAAGCATGCTCAAGAGGCAAAAGAGGCACTCGATTTTTTCCACGATCTCAAGTTGGGCTTTGATTCGATAGGTACAGAAGAGCGTGAAATCCCGAATGAGTTTCTAAAAGGCTTGCCTATCGCTGACCAGATGAGATACTCTAAAGAAAAGCAAATTAAAGTCTTTTCTTCACATAATGTGTACGATGACCATGGAGCCGTGGTGGATAAACAATGGGTTGATTTTACCGAATGGGAATCACAAGGCACCCTCAAACTATTTGAACTTGCAGGACCTATCTTTGACACGCTCAAAAACGGTCAACTCCTTGTCGTCGATGAGCTGGATGCAAAAATGCACCCGCTTATTTCGCAGCATATCATCAGGTTGTTCAATAGCCGGACGCACAATCCCAAACATGCACAACTCATATTTTCCACTCACGACACCAATCTTCTCGCTGCCAAGCTCCTTCGACGCGACCAGATTTGGTTCACCGAGAAAGATAGTCAAGAGGATACCGATTTATACAATATGATGGATATCGTACTGCCGAATGGCAGCAAACCGCGTTCAGATGCCAATCTTGAACGTAACTATATCCGTGGACGCTATGGTGCAGTCCCCTATCTAAATGAATTAATGTGGTATGAAGAAAAAAAAGCTTGAAAATATCAAATTACCTGCACCAAGACCCATAATAGAACTGCATGAATCTGTTCCCATTCATTGCCGTGTATTGATTGTTTGTGAAGGGAAGAAAACTGAACCTAACTATTTCCAATCATTCCACATGATGCAGCATGGAGGCATCGTCTTTGAAATCGAAACAGAAGGGAAAGGTGAAAACACCAAACAGGTAGTGCAGAAAGCTATCAATCTGCGTGATTATGCCGAAAGTATCGACAAACCTTTTGATAGTGTTTGGGCGGTATTTGATAGGGATAGTTTCAGTGATGAGAAGTTCAACACCGCTATCCAAATGGCAGAGCAACGAGGAATCAATACAGCATGGAGTAACGAAGCGTTCGAACTATGGTATGTCTTGCATTTTCAATATCGCAATACACCCATGTCTCGTAATGATTACGCACAAGAGATAACCTTCCGAGTTAACGAAGCCGGCTACCCAAAGAGAGCATATAAATACAAGAAGAATGCAATAGATAGCCAAAGGGTGATGTCTCAATATGGTAGCGATACAGATGCCATCCGCAATGCCGAACGCTTGCATCTGTCCTACACCGACAACCGCCATGCCCAACACAACCCCTGCACCACCGTCTATCAACTCGTCCGCCTCCTCCGCGGAGAAGATAACGAATTTAATCATAAAATAATTATGAATATCTAAGTGAGTATTTTGAATACTTAACTAATTTTTATAAAAAAGAGTATGGAATCCAAACAACAAATAGCCCCACCAAGTGTCAATAAAGATGCTATGGCAAATGTTTTCGACAAAATGTATATTACTAATGTCGAAAAACGTTTAAGAGATTTGAATAATCCTTCTGATAATGATAGAAGAAGATGGATTTGGGAATTAATTCAAAATGCTAAAGATACTATTGCAAACGATAAAGAGCGTAATGAAATTGATGTTCGAATTGAGATTGATAATGACATTGTTAGATTCAGTCACAATGGAGCACCTTTTACAGCAGAGTCACGATTAGGACTTTTGTATAAATATAGCGAAGAAAAGGAAAATCAAGAAAGCACAGGAAGATTTGGTACGGGATTTCTTACAACACATTGCCTTTCTAAAATAGTTACTATTGAAAGCAATATGTACAAGAATAGCGAACATACTGAATTGTGTGGGTTTGAAGTGACGATGTTTCGTGACGGACTTATTGCATCCGAATTGTTAGAGGGATTAGAAAAAATGCGTCAATCAGAAAAATTCTATGACAAAACTTTTGATTGGACTACTTTCATATATCATGTTAATTCAGACTCAGGAAGGAAAGCTATAGAACTGGGAGTGCAAGAGTTCCTAAAAAATATTGCGCCAACAATGCTATTTTGCAAAGAATTAACATCTATTGAACTCAATAATAATGGAAAGAAGATCTCAATTCAACGATGTGGAGAACAGATTCTTACAGAAAATCTTTCACAAGTAGAATTTAATATTTCAGGAATTGATTCACCTCATAAACGTTTCATTATTTCTCATTTTGAATCACCCAATGAAGAAATTTCAAATCGATATAAAAGTAAACGAAATTTGAGATTAGATGTAGCTATAGAAATTGATGATAATAACAATATCGTTTCGCATGAGGATAATTTATCACATTTTTGTGTGTTACCATTGGTCGGGATTGAAGAACAATTAAGTGAACCCATTATTATTAATAGCCCCGATTTTGAACCTGATAGCGAACGGCAAAGTCTTTTGCTTTCTGGTAACAACTATAATGAAGAAGCATGTACAATAACAGAAACTGGAATAAATAGATTAATTTATTCAAAGGTATTTCCTCTATTTGAGACATTAGTATTATACTTATCAAACCACCATTATGGCAGACTGTATTTATTGTCAAATGGATTAAATAGAGTAAATAATCACAAAAATTTAGATTCTGAATGGTACAAAGAAAACGTGAGAAATAACTATCGAAAAATTCTTTGCAAATATCCACTTGTAAAATTACATACAAACGTCTCCCAGTATGCATTATTGTCAGATTGTATTTTCGCAAAAGAAAAAGATGAAATAGAACAAACTCTATTTTCACTAATTCAATCATTATACCCATCCCAAATGGCAGCTGACAATCATGAGTGGTCTTCAAGATTGTGGAGCAAAGATATTGCACTTTGGAACACAGAAGAGTTATGTGTAGATATTGGACAAAAGGGTAATATAGAGACATTGCAAGTTACAAATACGTCAACATATGAATGGTACAATAATTTTCTTGAACTTGTAATTAAATCTAATGAGTCACTCTTAAAGGAGCATTCGTTACTGCCTAATATGAATGGAGATTTATTGAAACGAGATACAGAAGATTTCAAAGAAGGTGAAAATATTACCTCAGACATAATAAATTTATTGAATGATTTAGGCATAGATAAAAAACTTTTATTACTTCATCCACAAATAACATCCATTCATCTGGATTCTAAATATAACTCACAAAGTTATAGTGCGGAAATAAATCGTTTAGTGAAGATTATAATAGATGATGGACATACAAATAACAAATTGGAACGATTAATTCCATTATTGTCTATTGTACCAAATGATACTAACAAATATGAAATTAACTTTATAAATAGGCGAAGAGATTACTTTGATATATGCAAGACATTATTTGAAAATAATGAGATGACACGTAATATTGATAATCACATATTGGATTCAGCATGGAAAGAATGTGACATCTGGTTCAAATCTTTTGCACTTAAAACAATTCAAGAAAGAGAAAATTTACAAAATTTACCGAATGGAATAGATGCAAGGCGGTTAAATGAAATCCTTATTCAATTATCACCTTCAATAGAACAATTAAATGAATATAAGGTTCTTCCTAATCAAAATGACACTTTTTGTAAGCAGGTAGATTTATTTTTAGATTATGGTATTCCAGAAGTACTAAAAGATGACATTTTTGCGAAAATAGATATTTCATATAAAGATATCTTGCTTCACAAAGATATAGATGCATCTAAATTTGCTGTTAATCAGAAAAAGGATATATCTACATTTGCCCACGAACTTAAAGAAAAAATGTCATATCAGAATTCATATCGTCAAGGATTAGAATATAAAGATGGACATTACCAATATAATCAAGAACTGCTCAATAAGATTGCACTATATATGATATCATTACTGCCATCAAATCGTGAGTCAAGTATTTATAAAGATCAAAATGACATATATAATGTTACAAAAGAACTTTTAGGTTATGACGGATTTACGTCACAAGGTTCTGTCGAATATGAAAATAAGGACCTTTGGCAACTATCAAACAAATTCGCCTCAAATAAAATCGCTAACGAAATCAAAACTAAAGGCTCTTTAGAAAACCTATCTAATCACTTGTCCAAAGGAGAGACTGACATATTCCATCTTCTTAATACTTACTACGAATTCTTGTACAAACACAATATTATAGATTCTTTGTATGAGATATTTCCAAACCAAAATGGAACATTCAAACGACAAAATGAACTTAAAAAAGAAGATGGAAAAATTGATGATACACTGAAAGACATTATTGCACTTCTTGTTAATAGTGAGAATGAATACAGAAATGTTTTAATGGATTGTAGATGCCACTCTTTCATTCAGCCACAGGTATCATTAACAGTTAAAGATTCGTATGGACTAATAGATGATAAAATATTTGAGTATTATCAAATCCCTGCGAAGTGGAACGATGAGAACTACATTAACGCAGTCCATAAGTTAATTGAAGAATGGAAGGATAAGTCCAATAATCAATTTAATGTTGCCAATTTTCCTAAAATCCAACCTAATGAAGACTCTATTGTTCTCAATGTAGTATGGAAAAAAGATAAAAGAGAACAATTGATGAAATTAAGTAGTAGATTATCGGATGAGCAACTTAAGGCTTTAAGTGAATACCCACAAATAGACGAATTGGCAAATAGACTCAACGCCTTAGAAAGTGAAAATAAGCAACTACAAGAACAATTGACAGAGTTGGGGATAACTCCGGAATTTTATGGAAAGGGACAACCAACTGAACAGCAAATTGCAGATAATCGAGAAGCAAAAGAACTTGTTTTAAAAAGACTTAATGATGAAGGATATGAAGTCCCCAATGTAGACAATACAGACTATTCGGTTATTTTAGGAGTAAAAAAAGGTGAAGTATCTTATCCATTAGTTGTTAAGAGTTGTAAGAGTTACGAACATCGGGTGTGGATTAACCCTAACGAATGGGAACAACTATTAAAACCCAACTCTATGTTATGGATGCATTTTGGGAATGGCTTTATAGCCCCAATTAAAGCATTTGAGTTGTTGACTTACTATGACAAGTTAACATTATCATTTGATACGATTAATTTATTGAATGATGAAAGAGTCAGTAAAATTCTCGGTATTATGCATTTCTTTAATAAGATTCATCTTAATTTGTCTATACTTGACCCTAACAAACATCGCACGGATTCGTTTAGCGATTATTGTTTTAATAGTAACAATCCTGACAACAGTTCATTGGAATCATCACCCATATAATAACGTACAATTATGATTTACACTCGACGAGAACATTATTTATTCCTTGAGGAAGAACTTCAAGCACAAACGGATGAATACCAGCATAAGTTAGATTCTTCTGCATCATATCTATTGAACGACAGAGAAGAACTTTTTGTATCTCAATTTGTCAAGTTTGAAAATGGTGAGATGATTCTTAAATTTAATAATAATAGAGGTATCCCACGCAAAGGGGAATATCTCTATTGCTTCACAACGCCTAAGACTTTACACAATTTCCGAGAGTGGAGTAATCTAACCTATGGTGAACTAATCAAAAACAAAGGATATTCAACAGAGTTAGTTTGTATTTGGCAATATCCACTGCGTGATGACCCGCAGTATTGTTTGGTTGGTTTCCGTGGTGTTGACTTGGAATTTGCAGAACATATAGAAGGACATAGTGGCGCATTTCTTATTCTTGGTCCAAATGTTCCACCATACCAATACATTGGAAATCTGCAAAAAATCATTCGCTATAATAACAATGAAACAATCCAACAATTAATTGAAGGAAATACAGAAAACAAACCTTTTGCACCTCAATCTTTTGCACATAACATTTCTATTACAGACTTTATTATAAAGCAATTATCTCTTACAAACTCTATAATCATACAAGGACCTCCGGGGACCGGCAAAACAACGCAAATAGCAAAACTTTGTGATTATTTTTGTCGGCAAGGTTTATCAGTTTTAGTAACCGCTTTAACCAATAGAGCATTGATAGAGGTCGCATCTAAAGACGAACTACAAAAACTCCTAATGGAGGGTGCGATCTATAAAACAAAGATGTCTGTTGACGAAGCAAAAGAGTTGCCTGCACTGCAAAATATTAAACAATTAACAGCAGAACAGGGAAAACTTATGTTGTCCACTTTTTATATAACCAGCGGAGAAGCATATAATGTTGGAAATATACCACCATTTGACATCGTTATAATGGATGAAGCAAGCCAAGCCTTATTAGCAATGTTTGCAGCTGTAAAGCTGTTGGGGAAAAAGCATATTTTTGTGGGGGATCCAAATCAATTATCTCCTGTAATTGCAATAAATATTGATAGAATAGCCCGAAGAAACTATTCGTTCTACGTTGACGGTATTGTATCAATTAGCTCATTAGGGACAATACCCTCATACAGATTAACAACATCATACCGCCTTCCTCAAAGAGCAACTACATACACCGGTCTTTTCTATGACAATACGCTTCTATCTGCACAAAAGAAAAGTCTACGATTTCTCTTTGATGAATTACCTTCAGAAATTAACCACGTTCTCAATCAAAATGGCGGTCCGGTTTGGATAAAAACCGATTTGCCATTGGGCGATAAAAAGCCCAAACAAGCATTGGCATTAGCCACGATGTTAGCATCCACCTTTCTATTGGTTAAAGAACGACTCCACATATCAGTGCTTTCTTGTTATGTTGAGACCACTAAGGCTCTGCAAAAAACAATTTATCAAACTATTGGAAACCACACTAATCTTTTGATAGATACTGTATCAAGAATTCAAGGTTTGA
This sequence comes from uncultured Bacteroidales bacterium, assembly GCA_937885465.1. Lineage (GTDB taxonomy): Bacteria > Bacteroidota > Bacteroidia > Bacteroidales > Paludibacteraceae > Colicola. The sequence goes on along the minus strand of CAKZZM010000208.1, from coordinate 6,160 downwards.
CTACTGACATCACTATTTATGTTATTCCGAACACTGGCTATTCATTTAGTTTAAATAAACGCTTATTTAATGTTGCAACAAGTCGAGCCACCAGACATACAATTATTATTTCAGATACGAATGTTCTAACTTCAAATTACACTTTGTTGGATTCTGATGTAAGAAACTTCATGAATAAACTAAACTCCGAGCATTCAGTTTATATTGCTATAAATCAAGATAAAGTTGCTATTGAGGCTTGCATAGAAAGTAATGATGTACCAACCAACACTTCAATGCTAATCGAAGAATCAAAACAGTTACCTGCAACTGAAGAAAACGTTATTACAGATAATCCTAATTTCATTGAAACCGAAGTCCCCAAAATAGGAGTTAAAGTGGTAGGTTTTATTGATTTAGAAAAGATACAGCCAAAAAAGAGAAAGAACCCTTCAACAAAAGCAGTGTATATAATTGACACAAATGTATTTGTTGATTGCCCTGATATTTGCAATAAATTAGGGAAAGATAATCAAATCATTCTCTCCGCTAAAGTAGTAGATGAATTAGATAAGCTGAAAATTACTCTATCAGATGAAGAAAAAGAGAATGTAAACAAAGCACTTAAAAATCTCAATCGGGCAATTGACCAACCCAACGTAACATTTGAAGTTGCTAACACACAACTACTACCACCTGACTTTAACCGCAAGTCTCCGGATAATATGATTTTGTCTGTAGCACTCAAATATAAATCCGAAAATCCGATTCTTCTCACATCCGACAATGGCTTACAAATAAAAGCAAAAGGGTTGGGAATTAACACAATTTCCTTAAAAGACTATCTAAAAAAGAAATAACAAAATTACCGTACTACTAAAAGGATGTTTTCCTTCAAAAACTAAACCCCTCACCAATCATGGAACGCCTCTTTCTCAACACTCTCCCTTTCACCTTTCCGTCAGAGCCGGTTACCTTCTACTTCTCTGACGAAGATAAGCATTTGCCCGACCTGCATCTCACACGACTCAAATCATCACAACTCTATCCCCTCAACATACGTTCCATATTCCCTAAACTCAAAAACGGCGAACCTATCTATACATCTTTCGACAAACCAAACGATGAACTATTACCTCTGCCCATAGACTTCAACATCCCGCAAAACTATTTCCTCGTCAAACAATACTACAACATCCTTATTCATAAGTATTTCCGTACTAATCATCCTAATCTCTATATCTACACAGACTATATCACACACGACAAACAAATTTGGGTCGAACTCCCTGACGATAAGGCTGATTATCCGAACAGCACCAAGTGCGAACGCTACAATCTGAAAATTGATTTCGACCACTTCAATCAGCGACCACAAATTGTCCTTTCTTATGAGCGCACTACCCATATCAGTCTCTATTCCATCGCACAACTTATAGCCGAACAACAATCTGACGACCCTTTTGCACAAACAGATAGTACCGACATCTATTCGTTCATTTCCAAAGTATTATACCTTGACAAAGACAGTCATTACCAATTTATTGAACGGCTTGAATATCTCAAACATCGGCCTTTCTATCGTTCCGAATGTGCATATCCTGTTTTAAGTCACAAACTGCTTAATTACTTTAATCAAGAGCCTGTTACCCACCGTGAGACAAACCCTTTACTCAATTACTTCAACAAGATTAACAACTTCTACAAACGTTTCCTCGATAATAAGGACTTTCGTTCTTTTATACCAATAGCCGACAACGGCTTCGCATGGGCTACAGATACTCAAATAGGCAAAACAGAATACAATAGCAAGACACTCCTCTTTGCCAACAACACATCGGAACAGAACCCGTCCAAAGGACTAAATGCAGGACCTTACCAACCTATCAAAGCTCCTAAAGTTAATATATTCTGCATTTTCCATAAAGACCAAATTGAACAAGCACGAAAACTATTAAGTTCACTGCGAGGTGGTTACAAAGCCTATAAACTTTACACAACTACCGACAATACAAGCAAAACCGATGTACTCAAACGCTTTACCGGCAGAGATACAACTTGGGTTAAAGCCCATATCGAGTTTGAAGATATGAACAATCCCTCACCCGAAATAGCGACTAAACTCAACCAAATGTTCGATAACGGCGAACTCAAACTTGACGAAACTTATATCGCTCTATATGTTTCACCAATCGACAAACATACCCACAATGCCACCGCTCGCCACGCCTACTACAAAATCAAAGAAGAACTGCTTTCACGCAATATAGCCCTGCAAGTAGTTAATGCCGATAACATAACATTCTCGGGAACTACAACCATTAAAACAGGATTTGAATATACTTTGCAAAACATAGCCCTCGCCATCTGTGCCAAACTCGGTGGCATACCATGGAAGTTCAATGTCCAAAAAACAAACGAATTAGTAGTTGGAATAGGAGCATTTCGCAATCAAGAGAAAGGCGCAACCTACATAGGCTCTGCTTTTGCTTTTGACAATACCGGCGTATTCGATTCGTTTCAGTATTTTATGCAGGACGAAATCAAAGAGCTTGTCGGCTCTATACGCGATGCAATTATCCGATATAGCTCCGCCAATGGAACACCGGATAAGTTGGTTATCCACTACTACAAACAAATGAACCAACGAGAGTTTCTGGAACTGGAGCGTATGCTTAATTCTCTCCAAATACCCAACAAACTGCCCGTCTATGTCGTAACTATCAATAAAACAGAGTCCGAAGACTTTGTTCTTTTTGACGCAGGAAACACAAACGCTCTCCTTCCATATAGCGGACGTTATATCAATCTCGGCAACGGCAATTATCTTCTTTGCAACAATACGCGATATTATTCTCAAACATTTCCCAACGGTACCCGCCCCGATAGTTTTCCTTTCCCTGTCAAGCTGAAAATCACCTGCCCCACATCCAAAGAACCCATTGACGCACAAACCATCCGTGACCTCATAGAACAAGTCTATCGTTTCAGCCGTATCTATTTTAAGTCGGTAAAACAACAGCACCTGCCGGTAACTATCAAGTATCCCGAACTGGTGTCAGAGATTCTGCCATATTTCGAAGAGCAAGCCACTGTTTCCGACATCCAACATAACTTGTGGTTTCTATAATTATCCTTGCATCTCTACTACATTATGCAATCTCAAGACCTTACATATTATCTCTTCCAACCACAACAATTATTGCAACCCGTCAAGTCGGAAGATGAATATCTCTACCTATTACGAACCACGACCATAGAAAAACCTATCTACACACCTCGCTATCAATTATCCTTCCCTTTCCCCGATTTCTCAAATCGCATTCGCTATAACCAACGCATCATAACCAATGCTGCCACGCTATACATCAATCAAGCTGCCGTCAATGCGCTCAAACACGATGAGTACCTCAATGCCTTTTATCTCAAACAACATCGTGAACGTGTCGCTGTTGCGCTCAATCGCATATACAGACTTCTAAAACCCAATATCAATATCCTAAACGACCTCCGACAATCACTCATTACCAACTTTACAACAAACACCGATGCTATTGAATCAACCATTTTGACATATTATCTCCTTTGGACTGTAATATATTGCAATATGGAAGTCCAATATCTATATTCTGCTGAAATACACCCTGATAATCGCACATCAATAGAACAGCATTTTACACGCATCCTCAAAATAGTGCCACCTGCGGAAATCCTGCTACAACCTCTGCAACGCAAACAGCAGCCTCTACCAAAGGTTATTAAGCCTACTGTCGATAACATTCAATCCAAACCGATGCAGGCACCTACATCTAATCTCCAAAAACAACACCAAGCCCTTGCAGCAACTTTGCGTGACTTTATGACTGCCTATCCCAAACTACAACTCGGCAAGTGGTATATCATTGAACGTATCTGTTACGAAAAACAACTCCTCAACTTCCGTTTCAACAAACACAGCGAGTTTCTTTCTTTGCTTCAATCCACTCTGAATATATCTATCAAAAGCCATGGTAAAAACCTTAGCGAAACATCACTTAGTCACGGAGTCATCATAGATGACAATAGTAGATACCCGAATTGGAAAGCAAAACACTCTACTAAGGCTATAACCGATGCAGATATCACTTTGACACAGCAATTTCTAAATATCCTCAACAAACACCGCCAAACATTTGAATTACCTCCAATACAATAAATTTCCATATATATTCGCACACAAATATCCCCTAAAACGGCATTTAACCACCAATTAAATGCTGTTTAATTTTCACCCGTCCATATTTTTCGATTTCTCACTGCCACCAAGTCTGCCAACACGGCAGACTTTCCTTTTATATTCCTTCAATAAGGCAATTTGGCAGAATAGCGTGTCAGGTTTTCCTTACTTTTTCCTTTCGTTTGCTCTCTTTCCTTTGTTTTTCCTTTTGGCACATAGGGCATTTCTTTTGCTCAATACAAAGTGTCTGAACGACTAAATCCAACTGACAATATAGATTGCTTTAAGAGCAATTGCGTATCAGCCAAGCTTGGATGATAAAGTGTTCAGACTATGGTGACTACTCTGCAAGTGCGCATAGCAAAGTAAAACCTACGATAACATTATATTAACTTTAAGGCCCCTAATCCAACAGGGGGAGTAACAAATTCTGTTGGAATATATTATGGCAATAATCAATCCAATGACCCACATTGATTCAATGAAGGGCAAGTATTCCAAATCAGACCGTGTTTATACACGTATCCGTGCTTTCGATGAAACAACTATCGGTGTCCGTCTCAAACACCCGACTGACAACCAACCACCCACAGCTGCACAGAAGCAGGCACAAGACCTCTTCGCTACCGTTGCCGCCAAGGTCAAAACGGCACTCGCCGATGCCTCACAACGGGCGCAGTACAAAGCCCAATGGAAAGCCCAACGCAAGTACAAAACTCTCACTTCCTACATCTTCCACGTCAAGTATGAGGAGGAAACCGCAGAACCATAATGTTTAATTCCGTCCTAATGTTTAACTCTGCCAAAACCGACAGACTGAAGGCTCTCGTTTTTATGACTGTCGAAATTGTATTTCGACTTCGGTTGCAAGACCGAGAGTTTCGTCCATTAGGTCGGATACTATCCGACATCAGCCACAAGGCTGAAAAGAATGTATGAGCCAATCTTGGCTCATTAAAAGAATGTTTCATTTTCGTTACCTGCTTGTCGCGAAAGCGGCAAGTGGGTAGCACTAAAAAACAAAAAGTCATGGCAAAAGTTCATTATCTTGACCCGATAGATTACCTATCCGGCAAAATAACCAAGCGTCACCGCACCACTTATTGTTACCGTCAAGGCACCGACCGCCGCTATACCACTGTTTACACCACGCCCACGGGCAGTCCCACCGCCGCCCAACAAGCTTGCACGACCAAGTTCCGCCAAGCCGCACAACAGACCAACACCATTATGATGGATGTTGACCTGCTCGAACCCTACCGCACCGCTTGGCGCAACCAAATCAAGAGTGGCAATCTCACCTACCACACCCTTCGCGGCTACATCTTCGCCCAAGTCTATCGCACCTTGTAAGGCATTGTACTTTCCGTGTAGATACTATCTACATCGTTCTTCAACAATAAAGGCACTCCCCCGTGAAGTGCCTTTATTGTTTCATTATTCAGATTCGGCGGAAATCATCCGCTTCTTTCTCGTTTTTATTCATCCGCTTCTTTCTCGTTTTTATATTTGTCGAAATTGTATTTCGACATCGGCTCTGCCGAAAGGATTATTCAGTAGCCTTTTCAGCTTCGGGTTTGGACCAATCCGTGCTGAGCATGCGCTGATACGAGCGGTAGCGCCATTGGGCGTTGGACTTGGCGGCTTCGAAGAGTTCGGCGGCTTCCTGCGGGAACTGCTTCATCACAGATGCGAAACGTACCTCACCCTTCAGGAAGTCAATGAACTTATCCCATTGCGGCTCTTTGCTGTCGAGCGAGAACGGGTTCTTGCCCTCTGCCTCAAGTTGCGGATTGTAACGCCACAAGTGCCAGTAACCACATTCAACTGCCTTTGCCTCTTCGGCTTGCGACTTGCCCATACCGGCTTTCAGACCGTGGTTGATACATGGCGCGTAAGCGATAATCAGTGACGGTCCGGGATAAGCCTCTGCCTCGCGGATAGCCTTCAAGGTCTGCGCTTGGT
>CAKZZM010000207.1 GCA_937885465.1 uncultured Bacteroidales bacterium | reverse complement strand
CGACCACCGAGATCTACACTCTTTCCCTACACGACGCTCTTCCGATCTAAAAAAAGGCTTTTTTTTCGTTTTTTTTGGTACAAAAGTGTGATTTATTCAACTTTTTTTTGTAATTTTGCAGTCGATTTTGATACAAAGTAACGCAATCGTTGCAAAAACGACTTTTTGCCAACAGAAAGAAGGTTATTTTTTATTATTTTGTGAAGATGAAGAAGTATTATATTGAGACTTATGGTTGCCAGATGAATGTGGCAGATAGTGAAGTGGTGTCGGCCATCATGCAAACGGCCGGTATGGAATCTGCCGACACGTTTGCCGATGCAGACGTGGTGCTGCTGAACACGTGCTCGGTTCGGGACAATGCCGAGCAGAAGATTTTCTCGCGTCTGCGTGAGATACATGCTGACGAGCGCAAAGCGGGAACGAGGAAGGTAGTGGGCGTTATCGGGTGTATGGCTGAACGCATGGGAGAGGCGTTGATTCGCGAGCATGGAGTGCAGTTTGTGGCCGGTCCGGACGCCTATATGGACCTGCCGAACCTCTTAGCGCAATGCGCATTGGGAGAGCCGGCCGTCAACGTCAGTCTCTCCACCACTGAGACGTACAAAGAGGTGATGCCGGCACGAATAGGTAAGGCCATCTCGGGTTTTGTGAGTATAATGCGCGGGTGTAATAATTTCTGTAGTTACTGCGTCGTACCTTATACCAGAGGACGCGAGCGTTCGCGCGATGTAGATTCAATCTTGGGCGAGATACGTGACTTGGAGAGCCGCGGCTACAAAGAGGTGACGCTACTGGGTCAGAACGTCAATTCGTATTGTTGGACGGACGAAAAGGATAGGACAATACTTTTTCCTGAGCTGTTAGAGATTGTGGCTCAGAACACGACGATGCGCATACGTTTCACGTCGAGTCACCCGAAGGACATGTCAGACGAGACGCTACGCGTGATTGCCCGGCATGATAATCTGTGCAAGTTCATTCACTTGCCGGTGCAGTCGGGTTCGAACAAGATACTGAAACTGATGAACCGCAAATATACTCGCGAATGGTACTTGGACCGTATTGCTGCCATCCGGCGTATTCTGCCGATGGCAACGATAGGGACGGACGTGTTCTGCGGTTTTCATGACGAGACAGAGGATGACCACCAAGAGACACTATCCCTCATGCGCGAAGTAGGTTTCGACACGGCGTTTATGTTCAAGTACTCGGAGCGTCCGGGGACCTTTGCGTCGAAACATCTGGCGGATAATGTACCAGAGGAGGTGAAGATACGTCGTTTGAACGAGATTATTGCTTTGCAGAACAGTCTGTCGTTAGAGAGTAACCGACGGGACGTTGGTGGCGAGTTTGAGATACTGGTAGAGGGGTATTCTAAACGGTCGCATGACCAACTGTACGGGCGTACGTCGCAGTACAAGACGGTGATTATACCGCGTGAAGGGCATCATATTGGCGAGTTGGTGCGCGTACGTATAGTGTCGGCCTCGTCTGCCACGCTGATGGGTGAAGTGGTGGAGTAAGAGAGGGCTGTGAGAGGATGGAGAAGGTATAAAGAAGGTATAAAGATGGTATAAAGAAGGTATGGAGAAGGTATAAAGAAGGTATAAAGAAGGTATAAAGAAGGTATGGAGCTCCCTTCACCAGGTAGCGATAAATGGATGAATATATAGGTACGAGGTCACCGTCCTGTGGTGGTGAGGATTTTCTGTCCGTTGAGGATGTAAATACCGGGTTTGAGTCGCAGTTTCCACGTGCCGTCATTCACTTCGTCGGCAGAGGCGACTTTGCGTCCCAAGAGGTCATAGACACAACCGTCCCCCTCCATAGTCGGTTTGCTCACGTCCGGTTGCGTCTCCTCATGTTGTTCTTCGTCCTGATCGTCGAACACCACCGGCACATACTGCACATCTCGTCCCGGGGCACTACCTCCACCTGCCGGAGCGCGATAATAAATCTTATTGTGTAGCACGTAGTAGTTGTTGCGAGTCCACGACGCCCTCGTTAATCCAAGTTCCTTGTTCGGATTGGCATTGAGGTGGAATCCGACGTTGGTATTACCCAATGAAGGCAACACGGCGGTTATTACACCTGATTCATTATCCAGTGTTATTTCACCCTCCATCTTAGGTCCAAAGACATAGACACGTCTGTCATTATCATAAGACGTCAGCAACTGCTCCAGATACTCGTATGAGAAGATAGTGGTGATGGGTGTTGACGGCGAAGTGGTAGGAATAGTCGCCTTGACGTATGAAGTGGCACGCTTGGTGGAGAACAGCACGGGCGTTCCCGCAGGCACGAAGTAGTCGTTGTTTTCATAGGACCCCGTATTGTATTTTCCAATGGATTTCGGGTGCAGCATTTCTCCATTCCACGCAGATTCGCTGGAAACACAGGTATATGCATTAGAAGAGTGGTCTGGGTCATCGTTCTTGTTGGATATCAGCAAGTCGAAGGGCACGCAGAGAGAGGCATAGTACCACAGGTCGGTAAGCGTTTCTTCCTCACCGCCGCTGTGGGTCTCGATATACAAACCTGTCTTGTTGGCAGGCTCCATGCACCACTTGGTCTTGTCAACGATACTATAGCTGCTGCCAACAGAATTTTTGCTGTTATAGCGTATGTCGTAGATACTATCCGGGACATTATAGCAAAGATATTGCTTGTTGGATGGGGTACCTGCACCACCATTGATTACCACCGCACCACCACCGATGTCTTCGATGGTGAACGATGTGGCATCGCCCGCCGTTGCCGTCATCGTGTTGCCTTTCACATAGAGTCCCTGCGTCTGCATGGTTGATGTGGGGCCGGTACTGGCAAAGTAGAAGATGGTCGATGGGTCATACTCTGTTGCGGGAACGGGAATCAATCCTTGTGTAGCAACAGTTACTGTGTATCCACCTTCCAGCATTTCGAATGTGGTGTTCACGCCCATGCGACTATAGAAGTGCATGGGGATGCCACCAGTAACCGCTGTTTTCTCTGTCTCATGCAAATAGCCGCTCATATAGCGAGGAGTGGTGATGCCATCGGCATTGGGCAGACTATGCAAGCGGTAGTAGCCCCGGGCATAGCTGACTATGTTGGCATCATTATACACAATAGCCTGCTTTGACATTAAGTTGGCGGCACTCTCGTATGCCTCCTTGCCGGTAGGATTCAGTCCGCCCACATAGCCTGCGCGGTCGTAGTAGGGCTTCAATTGTGTCTCGCTCAGTCCGAAGGACCACTCCGTGGCAGATGTTGACTGTAGTGTGACTGTACCTGAGTTGTTGTTTATATAATAAGGTGTACCACCTTGTGCGGTCAGCGTCTGCACCTTGAAGCAGCCATCGGTGGTGCCCGCTAAAAGTTCGAAGATGGCATATTCAGGATGCGTAGCACTAGTGTTGTTTCCCACTGAGATATTAACGTTATTTGCCGGTGTAGCTTCATCCTTCGTCGTCATGATGAACGTCGTGTTTCCTCCGTTCTTATACACATAGCGGTTGTACATCCAGAAGCCGTAGGGGTCGCCCACGGGTGACCAGAGGAAGTCGTTGGTATAGTGCGGGTCGCGCCCCTCCATGGCATTAACGGCCAAACCGCCGTCGTATGGGAAGTGTGCCAGCCAGGGCGTTGCGTCATCGGTCTCGAAGGTGTACCACTCCGTACCGTTAGTATTAGTCACGAAGTTTGCTCCATTATTAGTGGTCAGTCCGTCATCAAACTCATAGACGATGTTGATAACGACAGTCTTACCGAGCAAGCCCGTCTCTGTTCCCATCCGAGTTATCTGGAGACCTTTGTATATATCGTTAAGAGATGTGTTTGGTGTAGTACATTCCTCGTTATCATAGATTCCATCCACATAGAAGAAATACTTACAGTTTGGTCTCTTGAGTGCAGCCGGAACAGCCAACGGGTCACCAAGGGTGATGTGACCTTGGTCAACGCAATAGTTCACGTTGCTTCCGTTAATACTCCTGGTTGAGCCCAATTGGTAAGTGGCTCCACTACCTGTTGTCAGGTCGCGCTTGGAAGTGCCAGAAACAGATAATGTCTTATTATCGGAGGGGCTATATCCTGAAACCCAAACACCATTTTCATCTTTTTCAGAATAAGGTATATTTACCGTACTTCCGATGTTTTCGATCACCAAGTGATAAATCACCTTGTGCGTAGAGAGACCGAAGATGATGAATCTTGTTGGTGTTTCAGGTGTATCAGCCTCTGTATCTGCTAATGTTTGACCATAGCCAGACAATTGGTGTCTGCTGTCACCCGTCTTTGCCAGCACACCATACTGCCAACCTTCGCTGGATGGCAGGAGCATAAAGGGTGTGGCAGTAGCATTCAAAGTGGCTGTTCCATCAGCATACTTATTAGAGTTCTTATGCTTAATCTTGATAGCGTACGGGTCGTTGCCCTCGAACTGCCAAACGTAGGCAGTAGCGCCATCCAATGCATGACCTGTTTCTGATGCAATGTTATCATAAGTGCCATCTGCCGGTTCACTGCTATCAACAGCCTTCATCATATTATCATCATACCAAATGATGTTGTAAATCAGTTCTCCGCTGATGTCGAGAGAAGCATCGTTAGAGCCATCGCCTCGTGCAACTTGTACCTGTACCACTGGATTATCCGATGGAGTATTACGCACATTAGGCACCTTATATTCAGTATTCAGCATGTCGTAGGCGGTATAGCGCACATAGACATCGTCATCATACAGACCATACAGGTTCGTCAGTTCCTTTGTAGCGTCGCCCATATCTTCCACAGCTCCGTAATACAGGAACTGGTCGGCATTGAGCAACGGAGACCTTATCTCTTCCGGCAGAACGGGCACGAAGTT
>CAKZZM010000206.1 GCA_937885465.1 uncultured Bacteroidales bacterium | reverse complement strand
CGGCGGTGCGTACATGGTCGACAACGGTCGGTACTACGGTAACAGTGTCCGTCTTGTTCGTGTGAGTTTAGAATAGTCCTTGTGTCCCAACGTAAAATAATCCCACTCCCCTGTGCCAGCAGGCACCCACTGAAGGGTGCAAGCAGGCACAGGGGAGCAAAATAGCAAAAAAAAATATGGCAAAATTATCAGAAATCATGAATATAGAGCGTTCGCGTGAAACAGCGGACGCTCGGCGGCAAATACATCTGTTTGCCGACGGCAAGTTCTACCGCGCATACGAATGGAGCGCATGGCTGTGTTGCTCGTATATCAATAAGTTCAAAGTAACCAAGCGCATGATTCAAGCGGTGGACGCACCGATGTTATTTATCGGTTTCCCGCAAACAAGCATCAGCAAGTTCACGCCGGAAGGCACCACCACAACACAAGTTGAGGAGGGACATTTGCTCTTGTCTTTGCCGGAAACAATGATCAAGAGTAGCAATACTATGTCGGATGATTTTTCGAAATGGAAGGCCTCGGCTCCCCTATCGGAACCTAAAGATAAACCTCAGCCTGTGCTCGCCGACCGCCCCGTGTCGCTGACAGGGGTGTTGAAGCGTTTGTTGGAATATAATGTGCTGGAACATTCCCCGATGGAGTGTATGCAGTTTGTGTCCGACATGCAACGGAAGTTGGCAGAGGTGCTGTAGGAGACAGCAACAAAATCTCCCGCCTAAAAAGTATGACACAAGGACAATTCATAGGCAACCTGTCGTCTGCCGTAAAGGTAGCCGAGCGAGTGGAATGTAGAATAACTTCCTTATTGGATTTTTTGCTACATGATGTATCAGAAGGTTGCCGACGCGTCTTCTTGCCTGCTGCGGGCTACCGCAACGGAACGAATGTGAACAATGTCGGTTCGAACGGTAACTACTGGTCTGCGTCGTACAACAATCAGAACAACGCGAACAACCTGAACTTCAATTCCGGCAATGCGAACATGAACAACAACAATCGGTACAACGGTAACAGTGTCCGTCTTGTTCGTGTGAGTTTAGCATTATCCTTAGTGTCACTATGTATCATCTGACGCGTTCTAAACTGCTCATAGACCTGCAGGAGGCTTTTCGCTCCGCCAAAAAACACAAGAGCGGCAAACCCTATGTGCAGCATTTCGAGCAACGTTTGGATGAGAACCTGCAGGTGCTGTGTGACGAGCTGTGGAACAGAACATACAAGCCTCGTCCCAGCACCTGCTTTATTATTACCGACCCGAAGAAACGCGAGGTGTTCGCTGCCGCTTTCCGCGACAGGGTGGTGCATCACCTCTATTACAACTACACGCACGAACTGTTCGAGCGCACGTTTATCCAAGATGCCTATAGTTGTATTCCCCGTCGCGGTACGCACTACGGTATCATGCGCTTGCAGCAACATATACGGCAGGAGAGCCGCAATTATTCGCAGCCGTGTTATATCCTCAAGATGGATATACGCGGCTATTTCATGCATATCAGTCGCGAGCGGTTGTTAGAGATAAGCCTTGCTACCTTGCGCAGGATGGCAACGCACCGCATACTGAAACGCGTGCCGCTCACGTGGCAGGACAGGATAGACATGGAGTTCGTGGAATACCTGACGCGCGAGATTGTATTGCTTGATCCGACAGAGAATTGCCATATAGCAGGCGATAAAAGTGATTGGATTGACCTGCCGCATGATAAGAGCCTGTTTCATAGCCCGAATGGGTGCGGTCTGCCGATTGGCAACCTGACCAGTCAACTCTATTCGAATATCTACCTCAATGAGTTGGACCAATATATGAAGCGAGTGTTGCATTGCCGTCACTATGGGCGGTATGTGGATGATTTCTATGTGGTGAGCAGCGATAGGGAGTGGCTTCGGTCGCTTGTGCCGCAGGTGCGGATATATCTTAAGCAGGAATTGCGATTAACGCTACACGAAGGAAAGGCACGGGTCTATCCTTTGCCATATGGCGTGCCGTTTCTCGGCATGTATCTCAAACCATGGCGAATGGTGGTCAGTCGTGATAGTGTACGCCGCATGGAGGGTAAGAGGGAAACCCTATATGCCGATTTCCTCGCCGGGCGCATGCCGCTCCTGCGCTACGCCTCCGCAATCGCATCTTTTCGTGGTATCCTCTCGCACGGCAGTAACCGACAAGCATTAAACGAATTTACGCTATGATTGGAGCAACACAATCAATTGCTTCATTCCTCAATAAAATAGATGCGTTTTCTATTCTATTTGTGTGTGTTGAAAAATAATGTAAATTTGCCGCAAAATTCTACGATTATGATGCCTACTAATTCTTTACCTCGTCTTCCGTTTGATATTCAGTCGTTCCAGCGGGTACGCGAAAACGGCTATCTCTATTTGGATAAGACCGACCTTATCTATGACCTTGTGCATAGTGGAATCTATGTGTTTCTTTCCCGTCCTCGCCGCTTCGGTAAGTCGCTCTTGTGCGATACGCTGCGCTGCTATTTTGAGGGGCGTAAGGAACTGTTTGAGGGGCT
>CAKZZM010000205.1 GCA_937885465.1 uncultured Bacteroidales bacterium | reverse complement strand
AAAGATTGTTTGATTTTTGTTGATTTTTTTGTGGTGAGGGTGAGGAGATTTTTTTTGGGGGGGGTATGGATGATGTCGAAATGGCATTTCGACAGTTATAAGAACGGATATGGTTGAAGTAATGTCGGGATTCAATCCCGACAAATATATAAACGAGAATTAACTGCATATATAAACGAGAATTAACTGCGCATATAAACGAGAATTAACTGCATATATAAACGAGAATTAACTGCATACATAAGCGAGAATTAACTGCATATATAAACGAGGATTAACTGCATACATAAGCGAGAATTAACTGCATACATAAACGAGGATTAACTGCGCATAAATGCGCAGGGCAAATACGCTATATATCAGCCACAGGTTGAGCTGATGCGTTCTTTGGTGGGTATTGAGAGGATTCGTGTGGGTATTGTGTGCCTTCGGTGATGGTTGCTGACTAACATACTAATCACATACTAACCATATACTAATCACATACTAATATCATACTATTGCTTGCTTAATTATTGGTGCAAAGGTAGTACATTTTGGTGGGTTGTGCAAGAGGTTTTGCGAAGGTTGTGCAAGGTTTTATAAAGTTTCTATGAGGCTTTTATGAAGTTTTTTGATTGGCAGAGTGAATTTTGCAGGGATTTGGTTGTGGATGTGCGGGGAAAGTTGTATCTTTGCGGTGTTATTTCAATAAACTTACACGTATGGCACAGGGATTTGGAAAGACTTGGTGGGGCAGTGAGTGGTTGCGGGCATTGTCGCATATTGACTATGCCAATCGCATTCCGCGCGGGGCAACCTACGCACGGCGCGGGGCTGTGGTCAAGATGGAAATTATAGGCAATACGATAAAAGCCAAAGTGAGCGGTAGCAGGCGGACTCCTTACAAGGTACAGATAGTAGTGCCGGCGTTTGATAAGAAAGGTGTTGACCAACTGATAGCTCAACTGATGGAGCAGCCCGTACTGATTTCCAAGTTGCTGAACAGAGAGCTGTCGCCGGAGATAATGGATATATGCAAACGTATTGGGTTACAAGTTTTTCCGAAGCGTTGGGACGACCTTGAGATGTCGTGTTCGTGTCCGGATTGGGCTGTTCCGTGCAAGCATTTGGCAGCCGTGATTTATATGATGAGTCGCGAGATAGACAATGACCCGTTTCTTGTGTTCAAGATTCACGGAGTGGATTTATTGGAGGAGTTGAAGAAGCGGGGTGTTGGTGAGGATAACGATTCGCTCGTTGAGATACCGAGCACAGAGAGTTTGTTGGTTAAACTTGCGGCAAAAGATGCCAAGAGTTTGCAGATTGCTGACTTTCGCCGAGTGGATATGTCGCAATTGCAGGATATTGCCTTACCTTTGGCGGGAGCACTCAAACCTTCGCCGGTGTTCTACGGGAAGGGCGATTTTCAGGCTGTTTATCAGAAAGAGATAAGCCGTATTCAGAAGAATGCCCGCCGTATATTGGAAGGCAAAGACGAACTGCAACTCGGCTGTGCAGACCTTGAAACGGAGCAGATACGGAAGGGTGACAAGGTGAAACTATGGATTGACGGTGATTGGGATGTAACGCTGCGGTATTTGGATTATAATGTGGATGACCATCCGAGTTTGTATGACGAGGAGTTTATAGATGCGCTGCTGCATATCCCTGATGATTATCTGACTGACTATGATGTGTCGGTTTCGGTTCTGCATCAAGCCTTGCTTTGTGCGTTGCATTTGGCGGCTAATGGTGCTGTTACTCCGAAGATTGTGCGTGATAGCTGCGATGAGTATCGGGTGTGTTGGTTGCCTGCCATGATAGACCAAGAGACGGCGCGTGTGGTGGAGCAACTGAACGGTATGATTCCGCTTGACTTGCTGACCGTTTATGATGGTCCGAAAAAGAAGAACAAGCTGCTTACCAATCGTGCTGAATGTCTGCTGATTTGGCTATTGGGAAATATTATTCCCGCGTTGGCTACAAAAGTCAAAGATGATATTGTGCGTGATGTATTCTTCGGTGGCAGGGAATACGACTTTGACGATGTGGGTGAACGGGCTATACCTGTCAATATACGCTCGTGGTTGGATCGTTTGTATATCGCCCAACGCGAATACACGCCATCGCTTATTATCACAGAAGCCGATGAGGAGTTTGCTCTTGATATTGCTGTCAGTCATAAAGGCGAGGAAATTATGCTTAAAGATTTTCTTACCGACAAACGCTTTGCCGCCAAAAGGCTCTCGGCATTAAAAGAGTTGTCGCTTCTGTCGGCATATATAAGCGGTTTGGAGCAATATATCAACCGTCAGGGCGCACAACCTGTTTATTTCACGCAAGGCGAGTTCGTGCCTTTTCTGCTTAACTCGCTGCCCATCATCCGTTTGTTGGGAGTGAAGGTGTTGCTGCCCAAGTCGTTACAGACTTTGATTCGCCCGAAGATTAGCGTTAGGCTGACGAAGAAAGAGACCGACGGCAGTGGTTACCTGCGGCTTGACGACATGCTTCGATTCGACTGGCAGGTGGCTCTCGGTGAAGAGATTATCTCTCCTGAAGAGTTCCTAAAACTGACTCGGAGGGCAAGCGGCTTGATACGCTTCAAACAGCAATATATCTACATCAGCGAAGCGGAGATTGTCAAACTCACCAAAGCACTGACTGACACTCACGAACTCAGCCGCACACAACTTCTGCAAGCGGCTCTGACAGAGAGTTATGAGGGTGCACATATAGAATTGACGGACGAAGTGAGGCAATTGATTCGGCAACTCACCGAGCAGGAGGATATACCTGTTCCCCCTGCCATCAACGCCACTCTGCGACCATATCAGGAGCGAGGTTATGCCTGGCTGTACAGGAATATGAGGATTGGTTTCGGGAGTATCATTGCCGATGATATGGGTCTCGGCAAGACGCTGCAAGTCATCACTTTATTGCAGCGAATGAAAGATGACGGGCTGTTTGCGAAAAAGCATGTCCTGATTGTGGTACCAACGGGTCTGATTACCAACTGGCAGGCTGAGTTGCAGCGGTTTGCGCCCGAACTGACAGTGTTCACCTATCATGGTCCACAGCGGTCGCTCAAAGAGTTTGATGCGGATATTCTGCTCACTACATACGGGGTTCTGCGGTCGGATGTGACGCAGTTGAAGAAACGGCAATGGCAGTTGATGGTGATAGACGAGGCGCAGAACATCAAGAATGCCGACACGGCGCAGAGTAAGGCGGTACGTGCTATTCCTGCCGATACGCATATCGCTATGAGCGGTACGCCGGTGGAGAACCGTCTGTCGGAGTTCTGGTCGATAATGGACTATGCCAACAGCGGCTATCTCGGGGCTATCAAATCGTTCAAAGAAAAATATGCCTCTCCCATTCAGAAAGACGGCGACGAGCGTGTGGCAGAGCGTTTTCGCCTCATCACGGCACCTTTCCTGCTCCGGCGCTTGAAAACCGACAAATCGATTATTTCCGACCTGCCTGACAAGATTGAACGCAACGAGGCGGTTGTACTGACCGACAAACAAGCGGCACTCTATCACGAGACCGTGCAGCATGCAATGAAGACCATCGAGGGCATTGAGGGCGATGACCCGCAATCGCTGTTCAAGCGGCAAGGACTTGTGCTTCAGATGATTCTGGCACTCAAACAGATATGCAACCATCCGGCTCTTTTCTTGAAAAACGGCGACTTTACGGCTGAGCAGTCGGGTAAGACGGAGTTGTTGCTCACTTTGCTTGAGAGTATCGTGGAGAGCGGTCAGAAAGTGTTGGTATTCACGCAGTTCAAGGAGATGGGCGAGATGCTGCAAAAGATGATAGCAGCGCGCGTAGGTGAGATACCGCTGTTCATGCATGGTGGGTGCAGCATCAAGCAGCGGCAGACTATGGTGGAGCGTTTCCAGCAGAACAGCAAGACTGACCATATCTTTTTGCTCTCGCTCAAGGCAGGAGGTACCGGACTGAATCTGACGGCGGCAAGTCATGTGATTCACTACGACTTGTGGTGGAACCCGGCGGTAGAGGCGCAGGCGACCGACCGTGCTTATCGTATCGGTCAGCACCAGAACGTATTGGTTCATAGGTTTGTAACGCAGAATACCTTTGAGGAGCGGATAGACGAGATGATACAAGACAAGCGACACCTTGCAGAGATGACGGTTTCGACGGGTGAGAACTGGATAGGCAAACTGAGCAACAAAGATTTGCGGGAGTTGTTTGAGTAGTTGCCTACTTGAAAAGCTATGTCAGAGATAATATGCAACGAATAATATGCAAAAACTATTGATTCTTTTAGCAGCCATAGCGATGACGATGGGCATCGAGGCGAAGACATTAGTGGCTTATTTCTCGGCAACGGGAACGACCAAAGCCGCAGCGCAGCAGATTGCCAAAGCACAAAACGCCGTTCTTTGGGAGATTGAAGCGGCCGAGCCTTACACGGCAGCCGACCTCGACTGGCGCAACAAACAGTCGCGCTCGTCCGTAGAGATGAACGACCCCAAAGCGCGACCGACAATCAAACAGTGTACGAACATCACGCCGTACGACACCATCTATGTGGGTTATCCTATCTGGTGGGGCATCTGTCCGCGTATCATCAACTCGTGGATTGACAACAACCTGCCTCAGTTGGAGGGCAAGACGCTCATCCCGTTTGCCACTTCCGGCAGCAGCACGATTGAACAATCGGTAGAGTACCTGCGCAAGACCTATCCCTCGCTCAAATGGCAGGACGGGATACTGATGCGCTAAACTAATCTGAATCTCCTATTATGGCAGCATCACAATTCAAACGCTACTTGTGGTTAGTGGACACCATCCGCAGTGCGGGAAAGATTTCTCGTCAGGATATCGACCGCCGTTGGGCTAAATCTGTATTGAACGAGCAGGGCGAGAGCCGTCTGCCCGAGCGCACTTTCTTCCGTTACAAAGACGCTGTAGAGGAACTCTTTGACATCGAGATAGCCTGCGACCGTGCAGCAGGCGGACTCTATTATATAAAATCCGACACTGATGAGAGCCGCACCCGCCAGTATCTGCTCTCACAGTTTGCGCTCAGCAACTCATTGCACGAAAGTCGTCAGCTTGACGGACGAATACTCTACGAAGATATACCCGCAGGGACGGAATATCTGACTCAGGTTGTAGATGCCATGCGTGACAATCATTGGCTGCAAGTAACTCACAGGGGCTTCGACAGCTCGGAGGAGCGGGGCTTTATGCTTGCCCCGTATTGTCTGAAGGTATTCAAGCAACGCTGGTATGTGCTTGGCAGGAACAGCGAACATCGCGATGTCCGCATATATGCACTCGACCGCATCACGGCTTTGGAGCCGACAGCTAAGACCTTTACGCTACCCAAGCATTTCGATGTGCAGTCGTATTTTGAGGGTTTCTACGGCGTGTTTCGAGGTGAACAGTTCAAACCCGAACTCGTCCGTGTCAGAGTAGCCGAAGCGGCTGCACCTTTTTTGCGCTCATTGCCATTGCATGTTTCGCAACAAGAGCCGGAACCGTGTGTATTCACTTGGTATGTGGCACCTACATTCGACTTCATCCAGCAGCTCCGCACTTTCGGCAGCAATCTCGAAGTACTCGCTCCCGAATCACTGCGCGACGAGTTTGCCGAAGAAGTAATGCGATTGGCAAGGATATATTGAGTATAGTTTCTGCACCGCTTTTGAAAAAAAGTGCATTTTTCACGAAGAAAAATGCACTTTTTTATTTTTACTGACAGCATTTGGCAGTTTGCGCATATAATTTTGCAGCGTAAAGGAAAAGCTACTTTAACCCAAAACGGTCATTAGCGTTTTGATGATTATGGTTTTATTTTTGATTAGATTTTTTGCCGATTTGATGGCGCAATGGGGTTCCATTGTAACTGAAAAGCGGTAAAAAAGATGACTAAAAGAAAGCCTTGTAAGCGCAAAATGGTCTAATGACCGTTTTGGGTTAAAATATTACAACGTAAAACAAATACGATTATGGAAAAGAAAATGAAATCTCTCCGTCAGATGGAGACCAAACGCCACTTCTTGAGTTTCAATATCGCAGGCTTCAGTTATCACGATGGCTGCGAAGTGTTCGACCAACTAAAAATCGGCTCACCCTTGCGCCTGATACGTGATGAGGACAATCGGCATGACCCGAATGCTGTGGCTGTGTTCTTCGGTGACACGTGGCTCGGCTTCGTACCACGCCAGAAAAACAGCGACCTTGCACTCTTCTTGGATATGGGTTACGAAGACCTCTTCGCCGCCCGCATTCAGCAACTCGACCCGCAGGCTCACCCCGAGCAGCAAGTTGGTGTGGTAGTGTTCCTAAAGAAAGCAAAGGCATAACCTGCCATCATTGAACTCTCAACTAACCACTTTCCACTTTTCACTTTAAACTATCAACTAAATTTGTACAATTATGGAAACAGAAAAACTTATCACCGTTACCGGTCGCGGCAACATACATGTAGTGCCGGATGTTACAAGAGTAAAAATCGAAATTGCTTCGCTGTTCGATTCGTATCAGATAGCCTATAAGATGGCGAGTGCCAACCTCAAGGATGTAGGTGAGGTGCTCACCGTCTGCGGGTTGAAGAAGGAGATGGCAAAGACCATCAATTTCGACATTGAGAAACGCTTTCACGATGTCTATGAGAACGGTCATTATACGGGGGAACAGGAGTTTCTTGGTTACTGCTTGCAGCAGACTATCAAGATAGACCTTGGTATGGATAATGTGCTGCTTGCCAAACTTATCAAAGGTTTGGGCGAAAGGCTCACCGACATGGAGATTCGTATAGAATATACCGTTCGCGACCCGCGTCCTCACCAACTCAAGATGATAGAGCGTGCCGTCAAGGATGCTACAGAAAAAGCCCGCATCATGGCTCAGGCAGCGGGTTGTACGCTTGGCTTGGTGAAGTCGATAGACTATTCTGAAACAGAGATACATATCTATTCGCAGGCTCGTAATCTGCATGAGTGCTCGGAAGCCAAAGGCTGCACTGCTGACTCGCTCGACATCACCCCCGATGACCTCTGTGCAGGCGAAGATGTAACCGTCACTTGGTACTTGAGTAACGGCAAGCATGGAGAATAACCTTATAGACAAATGGCTCTTGACGGACGATTACGTTGTTGCTGCCGCATATATTTGGTGTTAAAGTTCAATATGTAGCAGACAAAAATATATTATAATCTTGCGTATATCAGGATACATTACTAATTTTACAGCCGTTTAGTAGTGAAGCTCTCCTCCGCCGGTTGGCGGATGCCTCGCTACTACAAAACAGATAATAACAAATTTATTATATAGAAGAATAGGAATAGATGTAGGATAGTGGAAACCGATTGGGCGAAATATTGATACGCTTGAGAGTACGGAGACGAAGGCGGCTTTGGCGAGGATGTCGCGCAAGCAGCGAGAAGCCTATTATGAAGCGCAAGGGGCAGAACCGCTGTTTGACGATAACTACGATGATATGGTGTGCTTCATAATGATTATTACAGCAGATGATATTCTTCTAATACGACTCTGATATATGCATAGTGTATTTCGTGATCAAACAATTCGTAAAATTCTTTCAGCGTCGTAAACTCAGGGTTATCCGCACGAGCTGACAATATCTTGTTTACGACCTCCGTAGGAACAAAATCCGTTATCAATATCTGTCCTTGCTCGACATATTTCCCCAAGTGCCCCAATATAGTACTGACATTCAGATTTCTTATCTCGGCTATCTGCTCCGGAGTCTTACCTTCCGAATATAATTGGTAGGTCAGTTCGTATGTTGTTGGTTTCGGTTCCTTTTTCGGTTTTGGTTTTTTCTGACTTTCAGATTTGGCTTTCTTTGAAGCCTTCGTCTCGGGTTTGTCAAATGCTGATGGTGTCTGCATCGGAGCCGCCACAAACATACTCTTTGCTTGCAGGTATGCCTCGGTAGAAGCCTCTCGGCTGACGGCTTGCATCAGTGCAACTTTCTGCGACAGGACAAGATACAGGTCGCTTATCATAGTATCAAAGTCGGAGGCATCTGCTTTGTTCTTACAACGACACGGATGTTCGCTGACCTTATCTGCCAACTCCTGCATCTTCGGCACAAAATACCCTGCCGCAGCACCTAACCGCTGCTGAAGATAGTCCTGCGAGGAACCTGATATAATCTTCGCTAACTGCCTTTGAAACTTATCGCTTACCTCCACCAAATCGGACACCTGCCGTTTGAGGTTGTCTAAAAATAGTACGGTCTCTGTATTGAATGACACACATTTAGCCACATGCTTCTGCAGTTGTTCTATCATAGTCAGCAGTCTCTTAATATCGTAAAGACCTGAAAACAAATGCATCTGATACTCTTTCTGAGCCGGACCAAGACCAGCCGCAGACTGCTCCGTCGTGGGCTGATGATGCACATAATCGAGCACCTGACGGTCGTTGCCGAGACTCACATGCTGTAGCGGCGAAGATAGTACTATCCCCTCTAATGTGCGGCAACGCGACAGTGCCACATACACCTGTCCGGCAGCAAAGGCACGCGCAGCGTCAATTATCACGCGGTCGAATGTCAGTCCTTGACTCTTGTGTATCGTTATAGCCCACGCGAGACGCAACGGATATTGCGTAAAGGTACCAAGCAACTCCTCTTCTATCTTGCCGGACTTGGAATCCTCTTTGTAGCGAATGTTCTCCCATGTCATCGGCTCCACCTCAATATCGCCGTCCTCGCAGCTAACAAGGATAGTATCTGCCGTCTCGTCTATTGCTTTGACGATGCCGATTTTGCCGTTGTAGAACCTGCGCGGTTTTTGGTCGTCATTGCGGATGAACATCACCCGTGCCCCTTCTTTGAGTGTCAGTGTCTCCTCCGTCGGATAACTGTTCTCGGGGAAGTCCTTATGAACAACCGCCTTGAAGTGGTTAGTCCGACCATTAAGCTCATCCAACCGCTTATGATTCAAGTCGTCCGCCTGCTGATTATGCGTCGTCAGCGTTATATGGAAATCGTCCGGGAGCGCAGGTGTCCTCACCTGCGTAAAGGAATCTTTACTCGCAAAATCCGGCATATATCTCGCTGCTAACATTGCCCTACTCTCGTTAGACAATCTGTTCTCCCTCACCTCATTAAGCAGTCTTACAAAATCTTCGTTCTGCTGCCGGAACACATGGTCAAATTCTATATAGACAGGTTGCACCTCTTGCATCACTTTGCTCTGGAAGAAATACGGACCCTCGTAATACTTCGACATTGTCTCACGTTCCTCGTCTCCGTGCACTACTGGTTGCAGTTGCATCAGGTCGCCTATCATCACCACCTGCACGCCGCCGAAGGGCAAGTCGCGCCGATAGCGATAATGGCGCAGCACGGCATCTATCGCGTCCAACACGTCCGCGCGCACCATACTTATCTCGTCTATCACGAGCATCTCCAAGTGATAGAGCATCTGCCGTTTGCGCTGCATCATACGCTGTTCGGCAAACATCTGATGGTACGACTGAGGTGTCGGAACGAGTGTTCGTATCGGGAGTTGAAAGAAAGAGTGAATGGTCATGCCGCCGGCATTGATAGCCGCCACACCCGTCGGAGCGACTACGGCGATGTTTTTCGGCGACACCTCACGAAGTCGCCGCAGGAAAGTGGTTTTGCCCGTCCCCGCCTTGCCGGTGATAAACAGACACTTGTTTGTCTTCTGAGAAAATTCCTCCGCAAGGCGATATGCTTCAGAGTGATATGCTGCATCATCCTGCGGTTCTGCTTTTTGTGCCAACCGCATATCTATGATACCTGCCAATAATTTATAGTGCAAGCCGTTCCATGGCTCCGCTGCCAAAGATATTGCAAAGTAAAAAGTTCCAGTGGGGAAATCACCTGTCAGAGCAACAGGTGAAAAAGAATCCATCCTATTGAGATATTCCGGATCGGTTATTGGTAATTTGTATTCATCACCTTTATATACAAACTGCGCATAGCATTTCCGCTTCTGCTGACCATCTTCTGTCTCCTTGTTTTCTACCATAATAGATGGTTTTTCCGGCAGTATAAGCATGAGCGAATGGTCGCCTCGCAGATATTCACTTTCAGTTAGATAAGTACGTGGCGAGTACAAGACTGTTTCTTCATTTGAACACAATGCCGAAAGGGTCTCATTATCGAAATTAAGGTGGTTGACAATCTTTAGACTCTTGAAATAGACATTCTCTGCCTGACATCCGAAGCCACATGTCTCAATCACCTCTATTTCCAAAACATCCAATAGTTTAACGTTTTGTGCTGTCTCATTGGCAATAGTCTCATGCTCTGCACCTTTCTGTACGGGTCGAATCCAACGCGGATTACCATCGTCGCACAGGCAGATTCTGTATTGCCTGCCATCTGCCGACAACTCAATTTCTATTCCTGCCAAGCAGCGACCACCATATTTATAAGAATTGGCAAGACAGATAAAGTGACGTATCATGGTTGCGATGGTTTTTTAGTTATTACTTGAGATGCAGGATTCTTACATCTTCCGCACTATTCTGCCTCAGATATTCAGCCACCAACCGTCGATGACAATGCTCCGGTGTATCCTCACTGCAAAGCAGGCAGCAGCCATCAAATTGCTCAGCCTTATATTTGTCTGCAACACGGCGCTTTTCGAGTAACTGCCTGAAAACACGTTCGTAACCCAACCAATCGATTTTCTTATGTTGGTAGTCTGACAACAATTCTTTCGTGGGAGCGAAATCCGGCACTGCTTCATAGCCTATTGCGCAAATCTTGTCAAGGAAATACTGCAAATCCGGCATCTTTGCAAAACTTGCCAACTGACTGGTATTATTCAGCCTCACATCCACAATGCGTTTTACGCCATGCTTACGCAACAACTCAAAGAATTGTTCCGCTGTCTTCTTCGTAAATCCTATGGTATGGAGAGTAATCATAATCTATCTAATATCATAAATAAGCATCATTTTCTGTTTCTTGCCTGTAACCTATTTCTTTGTTTTTCCGGCGATATGCCAGAACAATTTGCTGCTCTTTAGTACATTCATTCTCGCCAAACATATCCGGCGGCTGCACTTGGGGGATTTTTTTCTTGCGTACATATTCCGCAACCATCTCATCCTGCAATTCTTTATGGGAACGAAGAACGGTGGTATGCTCTGCATCGTGTACTATATGCTCTACATCTACCCCGTGTTCATAAAACCACCGCGACACCATAGCAAACCTATGGCACTCAAGCGGATTGGCCTCGGAACACATCAATGCAATCTTATAGTCCTTATCCAAACCCTTCTTCACTCGCTCCGTTCCATGCAAAAAAGCCTGTGTTTCAACAGCCTTCTCAAAATTCACCTTCCCATCCGCATCAAGACTGTCTGCACGCCTCGCTCCGAACTCCTCACCAAATGGTAAATATGCAATACCGTTTCGCTTCAACGCTGCCTGCAACGGCTCACGGTTGAACTGGGGCGTATATTTACTTGCAGGCACTGACCTCACATCTGCCACTGCCTGCACACCAATCGTTTGAAGCATCTCTAAAAACTCCTCAAACGACTGATTCGAATGTCCTATCGTATATAATGTATTCATATTTTCTGCTATCGGACATTGGTAGGTCATCTCGCCTACCTGCTTGCCATCAAGCCATGAGGTGAATATGCCGCTATCATGGGTTTCTGTTTGTCGAATTTGTAACTGCATAGCGACTCGCGCTATATGTTACCTGTCATACTTTTTCATAGAAAGACAACCCTGTTAAATTAGCCAATCCAAATAATTATCCGGCGTGATGACTACCGTCTCTTTGATGTCATAAGCCTCAAGAAATGATTTTGGGAAAGTAGTACGACCCTTGTTGGAATTCCATTTCGTTTCAAAAGCAGTCATCATTCCATCACATTCCTCAATATAATCAATCTCTTGTTGCTCTTTGGTGCGCCAAAAATAGATATTGGCATATCTGCCGTTATAGTGATTGTATTTGATGCGTTCGGATATAAAGAAATTCTCAAATAATGCCCCCATGTCTTGGCGCAGGTTAACAGGATTGAAATTTTGAATCAATGCGTTACGAATACCATTATCATAGAAATAGATCTTCTTTGACTTCTTGAGTTCATTACGCAGATTACGACTTAGTCCGTTGAGTCGGAAGATGATATAGCATTTTTCTAATAAATCCACATATTTCTCTACAGTCTTATTATCCGTACCCACCGTTTGCGCCAACTCGCTGTAAGAAACTTCACTCCCCACTTGAAGAGCCAACGCAACTAACAGTTTCTCTAACAATACCGGCTTGCGCACTCCTTCCATAGATAGCAAATCCTGATACATATAACTCCCCGACAGATTTAATAATATATCACGAGGATTGTCCAAGCCTGTGACCACATCCGGATAAGAGCCATAAATTAACCGAGACTCAAAGGATTGCCTTATGCGCAATAGACCTCCTTTGTTCATTAGTTCTTGCGTAGAAATAGGATACATGTGATACTCAAACTTTCGTCCTGTCAATGGTTCGTTCAGTTTGCCTTGCAGCATAAATGAGGAAGAGCCGGTTATCAGCAACTGAACATCCTTGAAATGATCAGTAATAAGCTTGAGTATTATACCTACACCTTTAATACGTTGTGCCTCATCCACATAAATGATTTTATGGATCCCGACTAATTGGCGCATATCATTCATGTTATCGGCATGTTCTAACAGCGCACGAGCCTGTGCATCATCACAATTCAATGTCAGTATTTGCTCTGGGCTTACTTGCAAATCCGAGGACGATAAAATCTGCTCGAACAGAGTGGATTTACCCACTTGCCTTGCTCCAAGAACGATGATTGCTTTGCCAAGGAACATGTGATCCCGAATCACTTGCTCAAGTTGTCGTTGAATGAGTGCCATATCTACTTCTCATTTTGTGCTGCAAAGGTACAACATTTTTTTTATAAATGCAAATTTCGTACTAATTTCTGGGATTATAAACCTAAAAATTGGTATATCTTTTATAGATAAGATGGTGATTTGAGTGTTTTGTAACTATTCATTCATTAGTAAGACTGTGTTATCAATTGCGCCAAAGCGTTAAGTGCAAGAAAACGGTAGCGGAACGTGTCATGCGGCAGTGTACCTACTTTGCGATACACCTCCGCTTCTATGTCTTTATCCTCATACAATTCTTCACTCGGCTCTATCAGCAGCAACCGCCCTGCGGCACAAGCCTCGATGCACCATACTTATCTCGTCTATCACGAGCATCTCCAAGTGATAGAGCATCTGCCGTTTGCGCTGCATCATACGCTGTTCGGCAAACATCTGATGGTACGACTGAGGTGTCGGAACGAGTGTTCGTATCGGGAGTTGAAAGAAAGAGTGAATGGTCATGCCGCCGGCATTGATAGCCGCCACACCCGTCGGAGCGACTACGGCGATGTTTTTCGGCGACACCTCACGAAGTCGCCGCAGGAAAGTGGTTTTGCCCGTCCCCGCCTTGCCGGTGATAAACAGACACTTGTTTGTCTTCTGAGAAAACTCCTCTGCAAGGCGATATGCTTCAGAGTGATATGCTTGTTCCATAGTATATAGCATCTTATTCTATAACATTGCAAAAGTACTGCATTTCTCGCACTTCCGCAAGCATTTCAAATAAAAACCAAGTACTCTGATTCCTCTGTCTTTTTACGCAAATATCAGATACAATGACATCTACAACGCATCTTAATACTTGCCTGTATGTATCAGTACTTTCTGTGCGTATTGTGGCAGTCATTCTGTCTCCAATTCCGGGTGTTGGATGGTGATTTCCTCACCGAGGGAGGAGAAATAGAACATATTGAGGATAACCGGTTTTGTGCCTCTGTTCTCGCCGCGATGGACAGTGCCGATAACTTCGACCAAAGGCTCGCCTTCGTGGAAGGTTTTCTCCCTGCCGTCTTGGCATACTATGGTCAAGTCGCCCTGCTGCACGATGCCGTAGTTAATGACAGGATGATGATGCCAGCCGGTCTTGGCTCCGACAGGAAACTCCAAGCGAAGCACTCTCAATTCTGGTTTTCCCTGCGGGAAATCGGGTAACATTTCGCCATCCCAACTCTCGGATGTACGAATCAATTCTGTTGTTTTGATATTCATAATTAAAAATACTTATTTTTTTACCAACTTACCCTCCTGCCGGTTGAGCGATGGATAGGTCTTGCGCAGGTAAGTAAGAACATTTTAAACTCTCCTGCCCGACGCGAAGAATAATAGGACACTGCAAAAACATCTGAATCCAATTAATTCTTGAGCGTTTGAATAGCACTTTTAGTTATCTCATCATCACGCTCAAACAACGGATAGAACCCTTCGTCTCCAAGGATATTACGAACAATATAGGCATTTATCAGTCTTGTTAATAGCGGGCGAGATTTCTCTATCTGCTTTTCAACTGACAATTTGGAAGACTTGGTCAGCGTAGCGTCATGTGCATTAACACCCCTATCTGATGCAAATCGCACAAACTCATCCGTTATATTTTTTTTGAGAAGATATTTCTCAAGCGACTGCCAATCGCTATACTTCTGCAACTCCTTGCGGTGGGTATCTGTATAATGGTAAGCAAACTGATAGGTGTAAGCCATATTAACACATTTATTATAGAACGGCGTTAATAAGGTTGTATCTCTTCCAATAAAGATATCCGGCATTATACCTCCCCCGCCATAAACGATTTTCCCGCTCTTCGTGTAGTAAGATGTGGTATCAGCGATATGGACGGAGTCAGCCGAATAGAACTCTCCGTGTTCAAACCGTTCAACTAACTCTCGTTGGTAGTCCTCTTGTTTCCCTAAGGTATATGGCTTTTGTATGCTGCGCCCTGAAGGGGTGTAATAACGTGCGACAGTCAGCCGCATGGCAGAGCCGTCAGTGAACGGCAATTGCTGCTGCACTAAGCCTTTGCCGAAAGAGCGGCGGCCTATGATGGTAGCACGGTCGTTATCTTGCATGGCACCGGAGAATATCTCCGAGGCAGAGGCAGAGAAATCATCGATAAGAACGACAAGCGGCTGCAGCAAGAAGCGTCCTCTGCCATTGGCACGAGCCTCATAACGCGGATATGCGCGACCTTCCGCATAGACAATCATATCGCCGGCAATGAGGAACTCATTAGCCATCTTTATTGCCTGATCCATATAACCGCCTGAATTTTCTCGCAAATCGACAATATATGAAGTTGCACCTTCGGACTTCAGTTTTGCCATTGCGTCCATAAATTCGCTATAGGTAGATTCAGAAAATTTATTAACCTTTACAAACCCGATATTATCCTCAATAATAAATGAAGCATCTACCGAATGAACGGGTATATCACCTCGGATAATAGTATAATCCAACAGGTCTTCCGCCCCAAAGCGCTTAACACTTATCTTCACCTCTGTTCCTTTCGGACCGCGAAGAGTATGCATCACTTTCTCATTGCTGATACCTTTGTAGGCAAAAATAGAATCATTAACCTTGATGATTTTATCTCCTGCCAACACCCCCACTCCCTCTGACGGGCCGCCGGGGATAACTGCTACGATGCAGACCGTATCTTGCTGAATATTAAATTGCACCCCTACGCCCGAAAATGAGGCGGACAGTTCGGAATTGACCATCTCAAGATCTTTCTTCGGAATATAGGAAGAATGAGGGTCGAGTTTCTCAACCAGTTCTTGCATCATCTCTTCTGTTATTGAGTCGATATTGAGCGAATCAACATAACCTTGCTGCATATATTGCAACATCTGATCAACCTTCGACTGCGGAGCAAAAAAACTGCTCCAGCGATATTGCTGAGCATCGGCTTTCTGAGCCGTTGTATCACCAATAACAAAACCTATCACCAAGGAAAGGATAATAAGTGTCGGAAAAATAATTTTTTTCATTGTATTAAATGTTTAACAATTTGTCGGACAATGATTTTTGATAAGTAGATGAAATCGGCACAGGCGGGCAGCCGTCGATATTAATATCGGCAAGTACGAGTCCCTCTTTTGTGCGCCTTACCGTCTTTATATGCTGTGGATTGACAAAGTAAGAGCGATGGCAGCGAAGCAGACCATGCTGCAAAAGCGACTGCTCCACGCCTTTCATCGAATTGCGCAAGTCGTAAGTCTTAACATTGCCACCTTCTTCATATACTATCTTCACATAATTCTCGTCAGCCTTAACATAAAGCACCGACTCTGCCACCGCCAAGAACTTCAGTTTGTGTGCTTTATCAAGGAAGCGAATAGGGCTTGACTCTGCCATAACGCTTTCTTCCTTCGGACTCAATACAACCAATAATAGAGTTATTATCGTATAAGGCGACCACTCTACTGAGAGCAAGAAGCCTAAGCACAGACCGACGGCCTTGAAATAAGGCAGTGCGTATTCGGTGTGCATATACATTAGAGTTATATAGAGTGCCATAAAAAATGATGCGACCACTAACTCAAAGAGGCACCACAAGACAAACCTCAGCCAACGCAACGTCGCTGATATGTCAGACTTGTGCTTTTGTTCGTGACGAAGAAAAACGAGCATTGCACTGCGCGAGAGAAGCATCACGCCAAGCACAATGCACATAAGAAGCACAACATTCACTGTCAGCATCTCACCGCCCATACCGAAGAAATCGACCATATCTGTCGGACGATACGCGATAATAAAGGCAAGGAAAAACGAAGGTACTGACAAGATGTAGGTCAGTTGCCCGCCTATTGAGCTGAATTTTGATGGCATTATAGTTTATCTAATTAGAGTTCGGATGTAGCCTGCATATATTCGAGTACGAAAATGCGGAACGATATGCATTATCATTATTTGCTTTTCGTCACTTTTTGAGGTGTGACAAAATTGAAATTACAAAAATTTCGTCATCAAAAACGGCATTTTCGTCATTTATAATTGGATTTTATCAACAATCATACCAAATTATCAACTTTTTTTTATCACACGGCATATTAATAATAATTTTGCAGCGTAATCGAACAGCAAAAGGTTCTACTAATTCACAAAACTTAATTTACTACTCAACTATGCAAACAGAATCAAACAAAATTACCATACTTGGTGATAGTATTATGAAGGGCGTGTTTTACAATCCTTGCTCATCCTCATTGCGTGACAGATATATCCTTTCGTCGGACCCTATACCAACCCGCTGCAGCCGTTCGTTAGGCATTGAGTGCGTCAACCTCGGCAGATTCGGCAGCACGATAGTGCAAGGCGTTGAGCAACTTAATAGAAATAGTGTAACTATCAGCAACTCAAAATACACTCTTCTTGAATTTGGCGGCAACGACAGCGACTATGATTGGCAAGCGATAGCGCATCTGCCACAGCAGCAGCACTCACCTCACACTCCTCTACAAATATACAAAGACACCTATCGCTACGCTATTCGCAAAATAAGAGAGGCAGGATCAGAACCTGTTGTCTTGACTCTACCACCATTAGATGCAGAGCGATACTTCCAATTCTTTACAATGAATATGACCTTAGAAGAGAAGGGAAACATCTTAAAGTGGTTGGGCGGGAGCATATCAACCATCAGTATGGGGCACGAACTATTCAATATCGAAACAATAAAATTGGCTTATAGCGAAAGGGTATCAGTGATTGACATTACGAGTGCTTTTCTTTCTATTCGCAATATGAGCGTGTTCTTTTGTCAAGACGGCATACACCCCAACGAGTCCGGACAAGCACTGATTGCAGAAAAGATTATTGAAGCATTCTCGGCAAAGGTAATGTAACGCAAGCGGCTCTCATGACAAACAATACCGGTAATAGCTAATCCGCAATCTTGAAGCGGTCGGCATCTTTCCACAGCGGCAATATCTCACGGAAATAGGCGAGATTTTGCATGTTGAAATCGGCTATTTTTGTACCTTCTTCATTATCTTCAAACTCTACTAATCGGTGCAGTCGGGTATCGTAAGCAACTGAATGGCCATTATAATGCAGTCCTATTCCGTCGTTTCCGACGCAGTTCACTCCCGCCACATAACACTGGTTCTCTACACTGCGTGTTGGCAATAGCAGATCCCATGCGGCAATGCGCACATCCGGCCATAATGCCGAATAAAGCAAGATATCGTAATCATACCCTGTGGCATTTCTCACCCACACGGGGAAGCGCAGGTCATAACATATCTGCAAGCAAAATCGCACGCCCTTATACTCTGAGATAACGCGTTTTTCTCCTCTCGTAAACAGTTCCGCCTCACCGCCTGAAGCATAAAGATGCCTCTTATCCACGAAGTCCGTCTCTCCTGACGGGCGCACAAAAAAGCCTCTGTTATACAAATTCGCCGCTTCTTTCGCCATAAATGATCCTGCTATAGCAAGGTCATAATCTCGGGCACATCTTAGCAGAAAGGCGAGCGTCATACTATCGCCCACCGACTCTGCCAACTGAGGCTGCTGCACGCAAAAGCCGGTGGTGAACATCTCGGGCAACAGAGCAACATCTGCCTTGCCTTGCAATGCAGACAGACGCTCCTCCGTCATTCGCAGATTGGCTTCTTTATCTGCCCATATTATCGGATATTGAAGTAAAGCTACGCGCATGTTTTATGATTTAAATTTTTTCTAAGTAACAAAATTGTTATTTGCTGTTTTCGCAGTAGTGAGGTACTCCTGTGCCTCGCGTGAAGCACAGGAGTGCTTCACTACTAAACGGCTGCAAATTAAATGTCTGAGAGCACGCAGATCAAGCGCACTCAACAAATACTTTAAACGAATTTGAATAGATTATTTATGCTTACTAAACAAATTAAGCAAAAGTAAATAAATTTTCAGAGCACGGCAAATATTAACTTGCATTTTTATAATAAAACGATTAAATACTTGTAAAATCAATAAATTTATAGTACCTTTGTGTGAATGGTTACATAAGGTGAACAGCAGAAATTACGATATTATTGTAGTAGGTGGTGGTCATGCCGGAAACGAGTCGGCAGCGGCAGCGGCAAACATGGGCAGCAAAGTTCTTCTCATCACTATGGACATGAACAAAATAGGTCAGATGAGTTGCAACCCCGCCATAGGCGGGATAGCCAAAGGTCAGATTGTTCGAGAGATAGATGCTCTCGGCGGGCAGACGGGAATAATAACCGATAAGACCGCCATTCAGTTCCGTATGCTCAACCGCTCAAAAGGACCTGCGATGTGGAGTCCGCGCAGCCAAAGCGACAGAAAACGCTTTATCGACGAATGGGTGAAAACACTAACGAGTACCGAGAATCTCTATATTTGGCAAGATACGGTAACAGAGTTAATCGTCAAAGATAAAGTGGAGAACGCCTCCGAACGCTCAAAAGAAGTCTGCGGTGTAAAGACTCTATTAGGCATAACATTTTCAGCAAGATGCGTTGTGCTTACCAACGGCACTTTCCTCGGCGGCTTACTGCATTTCGGCAGAACGCAACTAAGAGGAGGAAGAATTGCCGAACCTGCATCTTTCGGCTTGACGGAACAACTATCAGCATTAGGATTTATCACCGCCCGAATGAAAACAGGAACACCTGCAAGAATAGACAAGCACTCGATTGACTTCTCACGCATGACCGAGCAGCAAGGCGATAACGACAATCATCATTTTAGTTACCTTGACACTATCAGTCGAGAACTGAAACAGATGTCATGTTGGATAACATACACCAACCCTCACACTCACGATATCCTACGCGAGGGACTGCCTGAATCACCGCTTTACAACGGACAGATAAAAAGCATCGGCCCCCGTTACTGCCCGAGTATCGAAACAAAAATCGTCACTTTTGCCGACAAAGAGCAACACCAGCTATTTCTCGAACCCGAAGGCGTTGATTCAAACGAATATTACCTTAACGGATTTTCATCCTCCCTGCCGATAGATATTCAAGAGAGAGCCATACACTCAATTAAAGGCTTAGAAAACGCCGTTCTCTATCGCCCCGGCTACGCTATAGAATACGACTTCTTCGACCCCACACAACTTCACCACACCTTAGAAACCAAACTCATCAAACGCCTCTTCTTTGCCGGACAGATAAACGGGACAACAGGCTATGAAGAAGCAGCCGGACAAGGGCTGATAGCAGGCATCAATGCTCACCTTGCAGCCCACAGCAACAGCACTTTCTCGCTGCAACGCGACGAAGCGTATATAGGCGTGCTCATTGACGATTTAGTAACTAAGGGCGTTGACGAACCATACAGAATGTTCACCTCTCGCGCGGAGTATCGCATTTTGCTTCGCCAGGACAATGCAGACAAACGACTCACAGAGAAAAGTTACAACATCGGACTTGCCAAGCAGGAAAGAAAAGAACTCCTTGATTATAAACAAATTAACGAGCAGAAACTGACATCTTTCTTACAGGAAACAACTTGTCGTGGTGACGAAATAAACCATGCACTGCTAAGCGTTAATTCTCAGCCCATTCAACATAGCGCAAAACTTTTCGACTTGCTCTTAAGGCCCAATATCAGCATTGACCTATTATCCGAACACGTACCGGCACTAAAGAACTATTGCGATGGCATTGAGCGAGTAAGAGATGAGATAATAGAGGATGTTGAGATAGAAGCGAAGTACAAGGGATATATTGTCCGAGAACGGCAGGCGGCGGAAAAGTTGCAACGCTTAGAAGACATACGCCTAAAAGCTGATTTCGACTATCAATCTCTTCAATCGCTCTCGACCGAAGCACGACAAAAACTCAGTCGTATCAAGCCGGTGTCAATAGGTCAGGCAAGCCGCATTCCCGGAGTCAGTCCGAACGACATAAATGTGCTATTGGTTCTACTTGGACGATAAATGATTAAACAAGAACATTTCCAAATAAACGAAAAATGTTCCACGTGGAACAAAAAAAAGAACAAAATTACAACATTATGAAACTCGAAGAAGTAAAACAGCTCATTAGGAGTATTCCTAACTTTCCGATCGACGGAATTTTATTTCGCGACCTTACGACCGCAATGCTCAACCACGATGCACTTGTTTGCATGAAAGACGAACTCGTAAAACTATACCGAGGTAAGGGAATAACCAAAGTGGTAGGAATAGAGTCACGCGGATTTATCATGGCACCAATGCTTGCGGCAGAAATCGGTGCCGGTTTCGTTCCTATCCGCAAACCGGGTAAACTGCCCGCAGAGGTAATAGAAGAGGAATATGGCAAGGAGTATGGCAAGGATAAAATTCAAATCCATAAGGACGCACTAAACGAAAACGATGTTGTATTGCTTCATGACGACCTGCTTGCCACAGGCGGGACGATGGAGGCTGCAATAAAACTTTGCAAGAAGTGCGGGGTTAAGAAGGTATATATCAACTTCCTTGTTGAACTCGACGCACTGGAAGGGAGGAAACTGCTTGAACAATATGGGGAGATAACTGCACTTATGCATTACTAAAGTTGAAGAGGGAAAGACCGGCATCGAAGGTTACAGAGCGCCACGCCAAAGCCAGACACGATTAATAAGCCACAAGTGATATAATGCGACCCAATCCGCATATAGAAGGGATAATAAAAAATTTGCCGGAGAGTCCGGGTGTATATCAATACCTGAACTCTGACGGCATTATTATTTATGTAGGCAAGGCTAAAAACCTAAAAAGGAGAGTCAGTAGTTACTTCAATAAAGAGCATGACAACTACAAAACGAAACTGTTGGTCGGAAACATATCAGATATAAAGTACATCGTTGTGCAATCGGAACAAGATGCTTTTCTCCTTGAAAATAACCTTATCAAGCAACACCAACCGCACTATAATATCCTTCTAAAAGACGGCAAAAGTTATCCTTCAATCTGCATAACAAAAGAGCCATATCCCCGCATTTTAAAGACGAGGCTGATAAATAAGCAAACGGGCGAATACTACGGCCCGTATTCGTTTGGTAACACGGTTGACCTTGTGCTCGAAACTATACATGACTTGTATCCGCTTCGTACATGCCATCAGCACATAACAGAAGAGCAAGTGCAGAACGGAAAACTGAAAGTGTGCCTTAAATATCACCTGAAAAAGTGCTGCGGCATCTGCGAAAATATCACCTCAAGAGAGAAATATCTTGAGTACGTAGATGAAGCACGAAAAATAATAAAGGGCGATGCCTCAGAATTGCAGGGCGAGTTATTAAAGCAAATGAGGGCACTATCGGCAGAATTGAAATTTGAAGAGGCACAAAAAATAAAAGAGAAATATCAGCTGATTGAGAAGTTTAAGAGCAGAACAGTTATCAGCAATACCTCGATGAGAGATGTAGATGTTTTCGGCTACGATGAGAACGAACAAAATGTATATATAAGTATGCTACGCTTACATAACGGCAGTATCATACAAGGGCAAACCGTTGAATATAAAAAGCAAATCGACGAACCACAAGAGGATATTTTGGCGCATGGAATAATGGAGATCTGGCAACAGTTAGGTCAGCCTAATAAAGAAGTTATTGTTCCTTTTATTCCCCATTTTTTTGATGACAACATCCGCTTCAGCAGTCCGCAAAGCGGCAGCCGCAACGAACTACTCAAACTCGCCATGCAGAATGTACGTCAATATAAGAACGACAGGATAAAGCAGGCAGATAAACTCAATCCCGAGCAACGCTCAATTCGCATCCTCACTCGATTGCAACAGATGGCAGGACTGCCTGAACTGCCCCTATGGATTGATTGCTTTGATAACTCAAACCTTCAAGGCAAAGATGCTGTAGCCGGTTGCGTAGTTTTCAAAAAAGGGCAGAAAAGCAAGGACGATTATCGGAAATTTATCATCAAAACTGTCGTTGGCGCAGACGACTATGCATCAATGAGAGAGGTCGTTTTCCGCAGATATTCGCGCCTTATCGAAGAGGGTTCCGGATTACCTAATCTTATTATAGCAGACGGTGGCATCGGTCAGATGAACGCTATCCGCGAGGCTGTAGAAGAGGGGTTAGGTCTTCACATCCCAATAGCGGGACTCGTCAAGGACGACCATCATAGGACAACAACTCTACTGGTCGGATTTCCGCCCAAAGAGGTTGGTATGAAAGTGACTGACGAGGTTTTTCTGCTACTCACTCGCATTCAAGGCGAGGTACATCGCTATGCTATCTCATTTCATAAACAACGCCGCAGTAAACGCAGAGTAGAAAGCGAGTTGGACGAGATCTCGGGAATAGGAGAAAAGACCAAAAAAGAACTCTTAAACGCGTTTCATAGCGTAAAACGTCTAAAAGAGGCATCGGAGGAGGATATATGTCAAATCATCGGAAATAAAAGAGGTTCAACCATTTATAACTATTTTCACCCCCAATTATCGCCCTGAGAATTGGATCTTGCTGCCGGTGCTCGGTATTTGTACGATAAAATCGGCATTAAATGCCGACATTATAAAGACAAGAGATATAAGTTACAGTAGAAAGACAAGCCGCCGGCTTAGAGCCACTCTCCACTGTTGAACGCTCGGAGACGTGCTACACTTCTTTATTCCATCATAATCTTTTCAGTTCATTAGCCAACATTCATTTCAGTTTATTAGCCAATATTCTTTTCTTTCATCTCTATGATATGATTACGCAACAAGTCCATTGCCTCCCGTTGCATTTGTTTCTTTACTAAATGATCTGCTTCTTCCGACGCAATATATTTGGAAATATCGACGGGTTTTCCGATAACAAGTTTGGCTTTTCGTGCAGGTCTTACGAGAGATGCATCTTTGGGGAGAATATTATGAGGTCCTATTAAGGCAAGAGGCACCACCGGCAAATCTAAGTCAAATGCTACCTGAAAGGCACCCGCCTTAAACTCGTGTACCTGACCATCTGACGAACGAGTACCTTCGGGGAAGACTACCACGCTCACACCGTTTGTGAGCGTTCTTTTTGCTTTTTCTATACTCTCCTTTG
Source organism: uncultured Bacteroidales bacterium (assembly GCA_937885465.1). Classification (GTDB taxonomy): domain Bacteria; phylum Bacteroidota; class Bacteroidia; order Bacteroidales; family Paludibacteraceae; genus Colicola. Next base: position 22,989 of record CAKZZM010000205.1, on the reverse strand, counting down.
CCTGTTTAAGGTGCTTTCGCTCAATAAAGATATGTCCTGCAGCAGCACACCCGAAACCGATAAACGGCACCTTTCTCAGTTCTGCCTTCATAATCCATTTGAATACAACCGGAAGCCAGCCGTAGATAAGCCAAACATCAAAGAGAGACTCATGGTTAGAAACAAACACATAACTTTGTCCTTTCTCCAAATTTTCAGCTCCTTCGACCGTCGGGTTCATAAAAAAGAGCCAATAGAACATACGAGACCATATTTGTTGCACTTTATGTACAGGCTCGCTATTCTTCCATGGCATGGCGAGTACTGTGAATATTGCAGTGAAGGCTGTAGCACACAGCAGTATAGGAAAGGCTATAAGCCACTGATAGAGGAATAATAGTAATTTTAATACTTTCATGGTTATATCTATTAATAAAGTCTGAACGCTGGGAGACATTCTCCACTATTGAGAGACGCTAAAAAATAGCGTCTCTACCATTGAACGCTCGGAGGCGTTCTCCACTATTGAGAGACGCAAAAAATAGCGTCTCTACCATTGAACGCTCAGAGGCGTTCTCCACTATTATCAATTAATCGCGGCTCCGAGCGATTGTAGAGCGGTTATTAAGTCATCATTTTGGCGTAGCATATTTTTATACCATTCCACTTCATCGCTGCTATCAAAGCCCAGTATCTTGAGGGCAGATTGTCCGGCAGACCAGTCAGAAACGGTCTCAAGATCGAAATCTTTAATCATAAATTGTGAAAAGTTGAATAGTGCTACCTCATAAAGCAACCTCCCCAGAACGGCATCCGATTCAGATTTCGCAACAGTAATTACCACTATGTTCTCTTGCTCCTTAATTCGGTCTTGTTCTTCGAGCTGTTTCTGCTCTTCTTCTAACTGCTTCTCGCGTTTTTCGGCAAGAGAAGAAGTCTGTTTCCCGCGCTGATTCTCCAGACCTTGATTCATCATTGAGAGCATATCTTTTGCCATAGAACTCATCTCGCTTTCGGGATACTCGTTAACTATATCTTGCAGCGAAATAATAAACGCGTCCTTACCCTCTGTTCTTGCTATTGCTACGGCTTTTAAGAACATAAAACGAGGTACTAATGGCGACAATGGATGATCTTTTTGTGCAATATCTGCCGATGTCTTCACATAGGCATACTCGCCTTTTTTGTATGCGTTCCATGTCTGCTCATAGAGAGAATCAACCATAGCCTGCTCTGATTGTAAACGAGCAAAATAATCAGGGTCAGAAACAACCTGCGCATACTTGCTATCAGGATAGAGAGTCAGTATTTTATCTTTATAATAAGACATCTGCTCTGAATCATTGGTCTTTAACGCACGCAGATACTGAGAATAATATAGTTCAAGCAGGCGGGAGTCGGATGGAAAACGGCGTTGGAAATCATCGAAGGTTTTTTGGGCAGATTGCTCGTCTTCTAACCTATCCTGATAGATAAGAACTGTATTATAAAGGGCTTGAGCGATAAGAGAGTCTGACTGCCGCATTTGCTCATCTGTACGAGGAATCTGTTGTAAGTAGAACTGCGGGTCTTTATTATCGGTAACAACGGGACTTTGACGAATAGTAGAAGTGGCGTCTGCTATAACTTCCCCGTTTTCATCGAGTAATTCATCCTGATTTTCGCCACTTAAACCTGCCATATCATCCGGTATTACGGAAGTTTTTATCATTCGTCGCCAATTATCCTCAAGCTGACGATTGCCCCATCTCTGACGGAAAGTTTGTTTTCCTTGTTTAATGAGATTAGCATTATAGAAGTACCATTCAGCAGAACCGCCTACTCCTCCGAGCATATTTGAGGTATTCACACTCTTTCCGCCGATGTCGTTCATAGCATCTCGCTCGCGCTGGGCAGCAGCAATAGAGTCCTGTTTTTCTTGCTCAATAAGATCAGCTATTATCTTCTCTACAATATTCAACTGTTCTTCATCCGTAAGGGTTGAGAGATACTGCAAAGAGTCCTGCATAGAAACGGTGTTAATATTAAGTACGAGTTCGTCCAACACCTCTGCTCTCTTTTTTACGCGCTGATACTCTTCTGTTTGGGCAGATAGTAGTCCGACGGCCTCGGAATAATAGGGTTGAGCGGCACTATAATCTTGCCTTAGAAAGCATATATCGCCCGCTTTTACAAGTATAGCGGCTTTCTCTGCCCCCTGACGAGTACTGTTTTCCGCCGCAAGAGCATATTGTTCAAGTGCTTTCACCGTATCTCCCTGCTGCAAATATATATTACCTTTTGCGCCATATAACTGATCGAGATAATCCTTATATTTGTCGCGTTTGATTAGTTTATCAAGATCTCTGATAGCTGCATTACTGTTTTTTTGCAGTTGTGTTATTCTCAGTCGGGCATTGAAGTCCATTGTCCATTCAGGAGTAAGTTTAAGCACACGCTTGTAAGCATTCAAAGCCTCTTCCCTTTCGCCGGCTTCTTCGTATAACTGCCCTAACACATATTCAAAGCGCGGTCGAGAGCGTTTTCTGTCTTCTGCACTCTTTGCCAATTTAATCTGCGGTATAGCCTCTTTATGCCGACCTTGTTTAAGATAGAGATCGGCCGCCACTGCGGAATATAGCGGTGCGTTTTTGCGACTTAACTCATCGATATGCACTTTCAGAAGAACATCTTCTGCTTCGTACAACCATTCCATTTCCGCATACGCTCTTACCTGCCATAACTGACATTGCGCCACCATGTCTTTGTCATAATCAAAATGACGCTGAATGTAATTAAATGTGGAAACCGCTCCGAGAAAATCACCCTTTTGGAACTCAGCTTGTCCTAATCTGAGCCAGGCTAACGGCATTGCAGGGTTAAACTCCTCTTGCTGTAGCCACGCCTTATATTTAGGATCACGCTGTTTCTTTGGATTAGGCTTAGGTTTTTTCTTAATACTATGCAGTTTGATACATTTGCGGCATTTTTCTATCGTCCTATCCATCTTGGCCTTCGATGCTTCTGCTGCCTGATGGTCTGACACGGGATAGAGTGGCAAGATGTTAGAATAGTCATCGGTATGGGCTTGTTGAGTAGCATCTAAGCCCTCCATATAAGCAATATCACCATTATGATAGATATTATAGCGCACTTTCATTGCATGATAACTGCGCGACAAGCCCGTGTTCTTTTGCGTTGAACACGAGCATATCAGCAATGGCAGGATGACTAATATCGGAAATTTGGTTTTCAACAGAAGCGATATTCAGTTTGTTCGAAATAAACCTCTCCCGGACGAAGTACAGCATTGGGGAAATTGCTATGATTTGGTGAGTCCGGGAAATTCTGCGCCTCAAGACATATCGCAGTCTGCACGTCATACTCTCTGCCGCTCTTGCCTATATTCTTCTCTACAAAATTACCGGTATAAACTTGCAAGCCAGGCATTGTAGTCCACACTTCCATCGTTCTCTCACCGGCTTTTACTACGGCAGCCAACTCCGGTATTAATTCAGAACGCTCGGAGGCGTTCTCCACTTTAACAGACCGCTGTACAGAGCCGCTCGATTTTTTTAGCACCCAGTTATTATCTATTCCGCGTCCGGGAGCAAAGAACGGGTCATCAATGCGGTCACCCACTCTAATAGGCTCACGAAAATCCATCGGTGTTCCTTCCACAGGTAAAATTTCTCCCGTCGGACAAGCAGTATCATCAAAAGGCGTGTATTCATCGGCAAAAACTTGCAGACAATGATTTCTCACATCTCCGCACCCTTCGCCTTCAAGATTGAAATAGGCGTGGTTAGTGAAGCCGAGGATCGTCGGCTTATCTGTCTTTGCCTCATACATGATTACAAGTCCATTTTCTCTTGTCAGGCGATATGTGACATAAACATCTAATTTGCCGGGATACCCCTCTTCCCCATCTTGGGCAATTAGGTGCAATGACACTGAATAGGCGGTCTGGCCGACTATATCCCACACTTTCTCATTGAAACCTTCTACACCGCCATGCAGGCTGTTCTCCCCGTTATTAATCGGCAACTGATAGTGGGTTCCGTCAATCGAAAACTTACCGCCTTTGATACGGTTGGCGTAGCGACCAATTATTGCGTTGAAATATGTTTCCTTATCTCTCCACTCCTCAAAGGTGTTGAAGCCTAAGACGACATCTACCGGCTTACCATGTTTATGCTTATCAGGGACAAGCAACGACACTATTTTCGCGCCGTAGTTGGTTATCTTTACTCGCATTCCATTGGGATTGCGAAGAGTCAGAAGTCGCACTCTTTTTTTCTTGTGCAGCACTGAGAAACTTTCTTCTTGTATCATAATATCATTTAATTTTATTAACGAATTTAATAGTGGAGAACGTCTCCGAACGTTCCGACTTTTGACTTTAGGGCTCTGCCCGAACTTTCGACTTTCTTCTCTTTGTACAAAGATAGTATATTTATTTGGATTACGCAAGAAATAAGAAATCTTTCGTTAATTAAGTTTCTAAAACTATACAATTTGAAAAATATGTTGTATCTTCGCTGTGCAGTATTTATGGAGAACGTCGCCGAACATAGCACCTTAGCGCAAGCGGTACTTTGTTATGGCGTCTCCGAACGTTCCGACTTTAGGGTTCTGCCCGCACGTTCTCAATAGAGTGGCAAACAATGCGATGTTAAATAAACTATCGTTAGAAGTATTGCTCGGCAAAGTACAAAGCAACGTGGCTATGCGAATGAGCGAACAAATACAGCTCGCTCTGCTCACCACTTATCGGTGATATTATACTTGATGACTATCAAAAACAACCGGCAGACTGCATCATTAATCAAAAAGCAAAACAATAATTATGAAAACTAAACTTATTGAATATGTAGAGCGCCGCGGCACTAACTGCTATAAATGGGATAGCGACAACGCAAAAGACACACTGCCTTTGTGGGTTGCAGACATGGACTTTAAGGCAGCCCCGGCAATAATCAATGCCATTCAAAAGCGATTAGACCACGGGGTGTTCGGATACCAATATGTGCCCGACGAATACTATCAGAGTATAATATTATGGTTTGAAAAACGACATAGATGGAAGGGTATCAAACGAGAAAACATCATTTACACCACCGGCGTTGTTCCCGCTATCTCTGCCATATTGAGGGCAATGACTACAAAAGGCGATAAGGTTCTTACGCTAACGCCCGCCTATAACTGCTTCTTCTCCTCCATACGCAATCTTGATTGCTCTTTGCTTGCCTCTCCGTTAGTACCAGTCAATAACCACTATGAAATAGATTGGAATGATTTTGAAGAAAAAGCAAAACAAGCTAAGATTTTTCTTCTATGTAACCCGCATAACCCTACGGGCAGAGTGTGGACCAAAGAAGAACTGATAAAAATGGGTCAAATTTGCGATAAATACGGCGTTTTTGTCATTTCAGACGAGATACATTGCGAGTTTACTTTCCCCAGTATACGCTACACGCCTTTTGCTACCGCTGCGCTATCAGATAACTATTGCGTTTGCACCTCTGCCTCTAAGGCCTTTAACATTGCAGGGCTGCAATGCGCAAATATCTTTGTTCCTGATAAGAAAATATATGAGAAAATAGATAAAGGTGTTAATATCCATGAGAATTGCGATATAAATCCTTTCGGCATGGTGGCACTTATGGCAGCATACAACGAAAGCGAAGCGTGGCTTGATGAATTGCAACTGCTAATCTACGATAATTATCTAATGCTGTGCTCATATATTGCAGAAAACCTTCCCGCTCTGCAAGTTACAAAGATGGAAGGTACATATCTCTCATGGGTAAATATTGCAGCGACAGGCATTGATTCACTTTCGCTTTGCAATATGATTAAAACAGAGGAAAAAGTGCTTTTCAACCCGTCTGAAATGTACGGTGCAGAAGACTATATTCGCATCAATATCGCCACTTCCGAGCAAAATATTCTGACCGCACTCAACGCATTAAAATCTTTCGTTAAGAGGCATAATATCTAACTTACCTCAGTATTTTACCTTTAATAGTAAATGCACATCGGGTCTGTGGCGGGAAGTAAGATTTCTACTTTCCGCCCATTGCTTGAAATAATAAGTATCGGAAACGCGAAGATATAGTGCGAAATGCTCGGATATATGGTAACGCCAATTTAGGAAGACTCTTATACCTGTACCATACTGCGCCGGAATAGAAAAGGCATACAAAACATCATTCTCATATATGTATATTCTGTTTCTCCAATCGGTTATATAAAAGGCTTCCACCCTACCTTGCAGCACCATCGGAATTGTTGAAAAACCATACTCAACCTGCTCAAACACCAATCCGGCGTATGTTACATTCTTCTGCCCCACATCTGAGCAGACCGACATATCTGCCTCCGTTCGAAACGACCAATTATGAACGGTATTTATACCATACAACCGTGCAGAATAAGTATCGGTTGTGCCCTTTCTTCTTCCACGTAGCTTTGCGGTAATAGCAAACTTTTTGTTTGGCGAAAACTCAGCAAGCGCCTGCCAATCATAACCAAGCGAGGCATCTCTTATCCCATATTTAGGACCTTGAAAGGCAAACAGGTCGGCATAAATAGAAAAATGCCAATTACGCAAGGCGGAAATATCTGCTCCTACATATCCTCCGTGCTCATCATTCGGGCGACTCGTTTCGGCAAAAGTATTAGCATTCAATGCATCATAATGCGGGGAATAATAGCGGTAAAGAGCCATTAGTGATACATCTTGCAGCGGCACATATCGTACTCCTGCAATTACCGCTGCACCCCATATATTATTCTGAGACACAGCAGCCTCACCAAGCAGAAAAACTCGCCTGAATGCATAACGGGCATTCAAAGATGCCGTAAACTGATTATTGCCCCTAAAATAATTGGCATTATAATAAGTGTTACTGATTCGGAGAGAGTCAGACAAAATATCATCTACAACCGTTAGCCCCAAAGATAATCTGTCCTTATTATACGAAAAATTCAGCCCTATTGTATTATGATAAAAGGTGCTATCAGGTGAGCGTAACGAATAAAAGGCAGAGATATTATAATTTTTGTCCATTTCAACGGAAAAACCCGCGCCACGATAGAAATCGCTTGACGTTCCGCTGTAGCGCCTCAACCCCTGCGGCATAAAGCCTATTTTCGAAGCATACACCGATTTACCGTAAGTTGATCCGCTATTCACCGCCAACCCCATTCCGAATGATGGTCTATAATCACCTATAACAGCATTTATAAGTTTAAAACGACCGTTTTTATCGAAGTTTACATCTCTGACCTCTACCGCTATACCACAACGACTTCTTGCAGAAAATTTCTCTCCTGCGTCACGCTTTGCCGCCACGTCAATAAACACTCTGTTACTCGCATTCAATTTGTAACGAAATGAAGCATAAATGGGGTCAGAGGTAAAGGTGGTCAGATTGCGCCCGTCAAGACGCATAGTTGCTTCATGACGAGAACGGCTAAACCAGTCGCGCACTGTACTCTCATCTTGCTTCTCTCTCGCCTCCACATAGACGAAAGGCAACATACAACGCAGGGTGTAGTCGTCAATGCCATACACCATCCGCAACTCACTGAGTGATTGCATCGGGTGGTGCCATACATAGAGTAAAATATTGGTAATCTGGTCGTCAGAAAGAAAAAATAATCTTTCTAATGTGCGGGAGTCAGTATTATTGAGATTAATAGGATTCTCGGCAAGTTCTCTCAGCGAAGCTTCCAATTCTTCAATATCCATTGCCTCTTGCTCAGCAAGTGCTTCTGCTAAAGATAAAATATGGTCAACATAAGAATGTTCGGAGACGTTATCCACTATTAAGTCTGAACGTTCGGAGACGTTCTCCACTTTTCTAACCTCACTAAACGCAACGGAAGAAATCAACAGCAGTAATAAAAATAGTATTTGGTGTTTGAACATTAAAGACTGAACGTTCGGAGACGTTCTGCACTATTTGGCGTTCGACCGCGCTTTTAAACGGTTTTCGAATCGCCTTATATGCACATTATTTTTGCCTTGATATCGCTCCGGTAGGGAAATTTGTTCGTCAGGAAGACTATCGGAAAACACAACTGTTCTGCTACGTCTGTCTATCACTAAATCGTCATACACTGAGCCGTCTTTTATATTCCTTGTCAGCACACGAAGCGTATCTGATGTTATAAAAAACTCTTCATAGAAAGCAGTATTTGAACCAAGTCGTTGATCCGCAGGCGAGCATTTTGGCAGGTACTGCTTGCTTGCAGTTCCTGTAATAATAAAAACGGGCGTAGAAAAAACGAAAGAACGTTCGGAGACGTTCTCCACTTTTTCAGATTTATTTGCTCGGCGGGTATATAAGTGGTCGTGACCGGCAACAACGATATCCGCTTTACTTAGTGTTCGCCTGAAAGCGGTAAAGATAAGCGGGTTCTCCCTCTGCATAGCCCCGGAATATACACTGTGGTGCATTAACACTATTTTAAACTTATCTTCGACCTCGCTCAATGCTCTGTTGAGCCATGTCTGCTCTATCGTGTAATCAGAAAGACCAACAAGATCTTGTGTATTAAGAACTATCAGGCGGAAAGTGGGGAAGTCAATATACCCCGTCGTGCCTTCCTGTCTTTCCGAACCATTATCAGGTAAGGAGAAGACGGATGTCCAACGAGGGTCAATCTTCGGCGACACGCCCTTTAAGTATTCGTGATTTCCGACGGCAGCAACATGTGCAGTTGTAGCATTTATGCCGTGCAAAGAATTGAACCATATCTGCCATGCCACATCTGTCGGACGATCAATAACATCACCTATGTATGCAAAAAACAGTGGTAGAGCGTTGCACTCCTGTGATTCGTTGCATTGAAAATCAGAACAAAATGTAGCAAAAGGCGAAATGGTATCTTGCTCTTGTATATCGCCGAAAAGTAAGAAATATGCCAACGAATCATCTTGAATAACAAAACTATATTCCTGAGACTGCATCTCTCCTGTCTTGACAGAGTACCTGTGCTCCCCAACACTTAAATCTGAGGTTTTTGCACGATAAAAAGCGGCTTCACCGCTGCGAGAAGCAATTATCTTACCATCGGCAATGATAGTATCGCCATCAATCAGAAGTACAGACTCCTGCAAATCCGGACTTCTCCATGATATAGTGCGTTGCCTATAATTATCACCAAAGCCGAGAATGATATTATTCGGCTGCTGAGGCACTATATATGCAGCCTCAGCAGGATTACTAAACCAAGCATCCCATCTTAATACGCAGACTACTATGACTACTGCAAATAGCAGCGCGGCAAGCAATATCATTAATATTCTTTTTCTCATAAAGTTGAACTCATTTAAGTCTGAACACTCGGAGACGCCATAACAAAGTACGAAGTACGATGTACGAAAGAGATGTACAATACAACCAAAATTAACCAAAAAAATCAGATTTTTGAAAATTACTTACGTGAAACATATTTTTTTTTGAAAAACGTACGTTAATTCAAAAAAAAGCAGTAACTTTATTGCTACATCTTAACACTCGGAAGCGTTATAACAAAGTACAAAGTACCGCTTGCGCTAAGGTAAATAAGATAATTTGCAAATAAAGTCTGAGCGTTCGGAGACGTTCTCCACTAATGGAATATTTTTTACGATATAATAAAGACGGCGTTTTAGAGTTATCACAAGACGATAAAGTTATATCTCCCGCAGAATTGTTATTAAGTCTGAACGATCGGAGACGCCATAACAAAGTACCGCTTGTGCTAAGTACCGCTTGCGCTGAGGTGCCACGCTCGGAGACGCTCTCCAGCGGTGAAAGTTGCGTTTTCTGCCTTGACGGACCGATGGGCGTCGGCAAAACCACCTTCACTAAGTTACTCTGCGAAAGCATGGGCAGCACTGATATTGTCAACAGCCCTACCTTTGCGATAGTAAATGTTTATGAAGACCGCGATGGAAACGAAATCTACCATTTCGACTGCTATCGGCTTAATTCAATAAGAGAAGCTATCGATCTTGGTGCGGAAGAATATCTCTATTCCGGTAAATATTGTTTCGTAGAATGGGCAGAGAATATAGAGAGCCTGCTACCTGACGATTGCGTGCATATAAAATTCGAAATACAAGAAGACGGTAGCAGAAAACTAACCTTTTGAACGCTCTGAGACGCCATAACAAAGTACCGCTTGCGCTAAGTACGAAGTACGATGTACAAAGGAGACGTTCTCCACTAATACAATGATAACAGTAAGAAACATACAAAAAAGTTTCGGCTCTTTACAAGTACTTCGCTCTATCAATTTAGATATTGAAAAAGGCGAGATAGTTAGTATTATAGGGCCAAGCGGGGCCGGCAAAACGACCCTACTACAGATTATCGGCACACTGGATAAACCTGACTTTGGAACAGTCAGTATCAACGGCGTGGATGTAGGTAATCTAAACGAGAAACAGTTGAGTGATTTTCGAAACAAACATATAGGATTTATCTTTCAGTTTCACCAACTGCTGCCCGAATTCACGGCATTGGAAAATGTTATGATGCCGGCACTTATCAGCGGTGAAAACGAAAGACAAACAAAAGAGCGAGCTATAAAACTACTCTCTGACTTCTCACTCTCTGAGCGTCTTCATCATAAGCCCACGCAGCTGTCGGGCGGTGAAAAGCAACGCGTTGCCGCAGCAAGAGCACTAATGATGCAACCGGATATTATACTCGCAGATGAACCAAGCGGCAGTCTCGATAGCAAGAACAAAGAAGATATGAAACAACTGCTTCTCACTATCAGAGACAGATACAACACCACCATCATCATCGTTACGCACGACAACGACCTCGCCTCTATCAGCAATAGAGTAATAAAAATGAAAGACGGACAAATAAAATGAAGTACAATGTACCGCTTGCGCTAAGGTGCTATGAAGTTATTTAACAAAAAATATATTATTACTCTCACCACAATAGCTTTATTAGCAGTAGGTTGCAGTAAAAAAAGAGAGTATTTTTCATCGAATATACCCCCCGCAGACATTAAAATTTTTCGCTTTGACTCTGCTCTTTTGTCGCTTCCGTACGATAGTGCTTCTATCCAAAATTCTCTGCCTGCATTATATGACGATTTTCCCTATCTTATGCCTGTCTTTGCCGAAGATATAATAGGAGTGGACAGAAGTGATACAGCATGGCTTAGCGGTGCACTATCGCATTTTATCACTGACACCCTCTACGGCTTTGCCGAAACAAATAAACGTGAACAAGAGATTTTTGCAGATACTAAAAATATCAAAAAAACGCTTGACCTTGGTTTTGGGCGATTGCGCTCTCTTTATCCTGATATTATTTTACCTGATTTATATTTCATAGTAAGCGGTTTTAACGCAAGCCTCTTCTTTTTGGGAGACGACATTGTCCTCGGCGCTGATATGTACTTAGGCAGCGACTATCCTTACTACAATAAAGTAGTGTATAACTATCAGAAAAAAACAATGCGGCCTGAATGTATTCCGGCAGATGTGTTAAGCGTTATTTTGTTTAAAAATATTCCATTCACTTCAGATAAAAGCAGGCTAATAGATAATATGCTCTACAGAGGAAAAATAATATACTTGCTCTCAAATCTGCTTAAAGAAGAAAAAGTGTGGGAAGTAATGGGATATACAAAAGAGGAATGGCAATGGTGCGAGCGCAACGAAAGAGCAATATGGCGACTAATGCTCGACAAACAAGATCTCTACAAGACAGAAACAATTATTCTTACCTCCTACCTTAACGATGGACCATTCACAAGTGAAATATCGCAAGAATCACCATCAAAACTCGGAACATGGGTAGGACTGAGAATAATAGAGCAATATATGCTCAATAATAAAGAAGTAACTCTATCGGAACTAATGGCAGAAGGTAATTCACAAAAAATATTAGAACTATCTCAATATAAACCCTGATGAAAAATGATTTTCCTATATTAAAACAAACAATCTACGGCAAACCGCTTGTCTATCTCGACAATGCTGCCACCACACAAAAACCACAATGCGTAATAGAATCTATCAATTACGCTTATAGCCATTTCAATGCAAATATTCATAGGGGCGTTCACTACCTTAGCAGAGTAGCAACAGAAGAACACGAAAAAGCAAGAAAAGCAGTTGCTGAATTTATCAGTGCCAAATCTGAAAAAGAAATAATATTCTCCAAGGGTACCACAGATTCCATTAATATGCTCGCTTGGAGTCTTTCAGAAAAAGAAAATTTTCTGCAAGAGGGTGATGAAATCATAATAAGCAGCCATGAACACCACTCCAATATAGTGCCATGGCAGATGTTGTGTAAAAGAAAAAAAACAATACTCAAAGTCATCCCGATTATTGATGACTTATCGCTCGACATAGAAGCATATAAAAATATGCTTTCTCATAGAACAAAATTTGTGAGCATTGCCCATGTCAGCAATCTTCTTGGACTTATTAATCCCGTAGAAGAAATTATTCGCCTGGCTCATGAGGTAGGAGCATTAGTTTGCGTTGATGCCGCACAATCCGCACCGCATATTCCTATTAATGTGCAAGCTCTAAACTGCGATTTTTTAGTTTTTTCCGCACACAAGATGTATGGTCCTACAGGACTCGGCATCTTGTACGGAAAAGAAGACCTCCTAAACGACCTTCCGCCGGCTGAAGGCGGCGGAGAAATGATTGACCATGTCACATTTGAAGAAACTACATATAACACTCTGCCATATAAGTTTGAAGCAGGAACGCCCGATTTCATCGGCACTTATGCTTTTCACTCCGCTATAGATTATATCAACCAAAATGGAAAAATTGCTCAAATAAGTAAACACGAGGCTATGCTAACAGAAAAATTAGAGCAATCACTACTTGAAGGTAATTATAGCGGAGCCTCAATTAAAATATACGCCAATGACCTGCATAAGGCGGGCGTTATATCTTTTAATCTTTTTAATAAAGATAGTAAACTAATTCACCCTTATGATGTAGGCATGCTGCTTGATAGACAAGGCGTTGCCGTCAGAACAGGTCACCATTGTGCAGAACCTCTCACTCACCTGCTCGGTGTTCCGGGGACGGTGAGGGCATCAATAGCAATGTATTCAGACGAAGATGATATATATTCTCTAATTAAAGCAATAGAAAAAGCCGCTGCAATGCTTATTTAAAAGTGTAGAACGTCTCCAAACGTTAAAATTAGATGAAAAAGGGTTTTCGTATATGGCTTAGTAAAACGGTTAGGAAAGTTCTTCATCTGCACTATGATGTAAAGATTGAAGGCGCAGAACTTATGCGTGATGACAATATTCATCTGCTTCTGCCTAATCATCCGGCTTATATTGAGCCTGTTATTCTCTTTTCAGAACTATGGGATGTTAATCTTCGCCCGCTATGCGATGAATATCTCTTTCGCCGCCCTTTTTCAGGTTTCGCCATGCGGCTCGTAAATGCCATTGTTGTACCCGATCTACCCGCCACCTCTGCCTCCGGTCGTGAACAAGCCGCAGAAAAAGCACGAGCACTCACCAATATAGCAATAAACTCCCTCAACGGAAAAGCAGAATCGGCGAACTCATCGTTAGATGCTCAGTCGGAAAAAGGTGAAAACATAGTCTTTTATCCATCAGGACATATCAAACTAACACCAAAAGAACAAATAGGCAATAGGCGTCTCGCATACGAGGTTTGCTCTGCCCTGCCTGAAGGAGTGCGGGTAATTATGCTTCGAACTACAGGACTTGACGGCAGCCTCACAAGCAAACTGCCTACAAAACCTACACTCCGCCGAAAGGTAAAAATGCACTTTGAGGATATGACCGACCAAATTCTCAAATGGACAACTTCCACTCCTATCACCGGTGAAGACTCAGCATATTCGCAGAACAGCGTTTCCGCACCACTTGACCGACGCACTTTCAATGCTAAATTAGAAGAATGGTATAATACCACCGAAAACTTCTAAAAATTATATTCTACTCTACGCAATAAATTCTTCTATTTCGTTCATTATGCACTAAAAATAAGCACATTCAATCGAATGTGCTTATTTTTTTTATAATTTGAAAGAGAAGTATTTTTGACCAAAATAAGATATTGCAACAGTCAAAAGTGTAATAATCATTTTTGATGGCGTAGGATAAAAGCCGCAAATATCTACAAGTAATTTCAATCCTAAATAATTAACTAATAAATTAACCGCCACAATTAGAATATATCGGAAGAGTTGCTTCCAACCACGAAGAGTAGAACCTGTAAAAGTAACATATTTATTAAGCCAAAAACCTGTAAAAAGAGTTATTGGAAAAACAATACAAAGCGTTGCAATATGAGGAGTAAGACAAAAATTTTTTCCAAAAAGAGAAAAATAAACAAGACTATGCCCTATAATAAAATTGTAAAAAATAAAATATAGTACCCAATCAAGCACCATATTACTACCTCCACAAACACCATATTTAAAGAATTGCCTTCCAAAAGCAACACTCACTTTTGGAAATAAAATAACCAACTTATCGTAAAAAAAATCTATAATTTTAGAAATAAAAGAGGCTAATTTTTGCATAATTAAGAAAATTATAGTAACTTTGCGAGCGAAGGGCATATAGGGTACGCACTTATTTATTTTGCTCAAAAAATATGCCATTGTGAAGCTGAATACTAAGTACAATGTACAAAGTAAAAAACATTCACTTCTATTACTAATTTAATTTTATTAATCTATGGACAGTCCCCAAGGACCATATCACTCGGAAAATGCAACAAGTTCGTGCGAAAAAAAGGCTTGGGCAGCACTTTCTTAGAGACGAAGCAATAGCCCTTGATATTGCAAAGACACCTGTGTTTGCACCTACTGATGTATGTAATACAGGCAAGATGCAGATTATTGAGGTAGGTCCCGGCACAGGGGTACTTACTAAATATCTGTTGCAAGACGAAAGGTTTGAACTAAAAGCAGTTGAATTAGATAAGGAGGCTGCTCAATATCTCACAGTAAACTATCCCCAACTCAATCTGATTGAGGGTGATTTTCTAAAAATAGATTTTAACGATATATTTTCTGATGGCAAATTCTGCGTCATTGGAAATTTTCCTTATAATATATCTTCACAAATATTTTTCAAAGTTCTTGAATACAAAGATAGAATACCTTGCTGTTCAGGTATGATACAAAAGGAAGTGGCAGAGCGTATAGCCGCAAAACCAGGAAATAAATCATACGGAATACTATCAGTAATGATACAAGCGTATTATAAAACTGAATATTTATTTACTGTTCACGAACATGTCTTTAATCCTCCGCCTAAGGTTAAGTCGGCAGTAATAAGATTTGTGAGAAATGAAGTAAAACAACTGCCATGCGACGAAGCATTGTTTAAGTTAGTTGTAAAAACTGCATTTAATCAGCGCCGAAAACAGATGCGCAATTCGTTAGAAAAATTGATAGGTAAAGATAATCCACTACTCTCCTATCCTATTTTTACGAAGCGCCCTGAACAACTTAATGTGGAAGAATTTGTTGAACTTACTAAATTAATAAGCCAATGTCAGAACTGAGAATATTCTATAAAGAGAACGATAAAATTCGCATTGCACGCGAACTCAATATTCTTAAAAAAATAGATAAAAAGGATATTATTTGGATTGATTTGCTCGATGTTAAAGAAGAAGTGGAGAGTGAGCTGGAACAATTTCTCAAAATATATATTCAAGAAGACGAAGAAATAGAAGAAATTGAGATGTCGTCTCGATATATTCAAACTGATGATTCCATCGTTGCTAACTCAAACTTCCTACAAGAAAATTTTGATGTAGAACCAGTCAGTTTTATAATAAAAAACGGAATTCTTGTATCTGTAAGAGATGTAGAACTTAATTCTTTTAACGATACAGTAAAGAAGATGTTCGTTAATACTCGAAATTTTCCGACAGGTTATCATGTTTTAGTAGCACTAATGGAAACGCGAGTTGAATATGATGCCGATATGATTGAGGATACAACAGATGCTATCACAAGTCTATCAGATCAAATAACAAAAGCGTCAGATTCGGTTGATGAAGATGTACTTATTCAAATAAAAGACTTACAAGAAAAAGTTACTATTATTCGACAAAATATAATGGATAAGCAGCGTGTTATATCAAATATAATGAAATGTGACTTCTTTCCGCAAGATTTACAACCACGACTTACAATGATTATTAAGGATATAAATTCACTATTTGAATATACTCGCTTTGGATTTGATAGACTTGACTACTTGCAAGATACGTTCCTCGGTTTGGTAAATATTGAGCAAAACAAGATAATTAAGATTTTTACTGTTGTAAATGTTATTTTTCTTCCGCCTACACTTGTAGCATCAATGTACGGAATGAACTTCGACTTTATGCCGGAACTGCATTGGAAATTCGGATATTTGTTTGCAATCGCACTAATGTTCTTTTTTACAGGCTTTATTTTACTTATATTCAAATTGAAAAAGTGGCTATAGATGTTAGATTTTATCTTACAATGAGAGATAGTGAAGAACACCTGTTATAAATATGTTGAAAACTAAATTATATAATAAGAAAGAGTGTTTAAAAGTTTTTAAAACTTATTTTTATAAACATAATTTACAAAAATATTAATTTAAATAAATATTAAATAAATCTAATATTAAATAAATTACAAAACTTATTAACGAGTTTTCAATATATAGAAATAATAAGTAATTAAAAATAAAAATATAATATTATTTTACTATGACAGAGTCTGAGTACATACGCGAGATTGAAAGATTGAAGAAAGAGAAAAATGCCATTATAATGGCTCACTACTATCAGCCTAATAAAATACAAGAAATAGCTGATTTCATCGGTGATTCGCTTGCTCTTGCTCAGCAAGCAGCAAAGACTGATGCGGCAATAATAGTTCTTTGTGGCGTTCATTTTATGGGCGAGACAGCAAAGATTATTTGTCCTCAGAAAAAAGTTTTTGTACCTGATTTATCTGCCGGTTGTTCGCTTGCTGATAGTATTAATGCAAATGACTTAAAAAGTTTTAAAGAAGAAAATCCTGACTATTTAGTAGTAAGTTATGTTAATACTTCAGCGGAAGTAAAGGCTCTTACAGATATTTGTGTTACTTCTTCTAATGCCCGCAAGATTATAGATATGCTTCCTCAGGACGAAAAAATACTCTTTTGTCCTGATCGTAATCTTGGCTCTTATATAAATAGTGTTACGGGTAGAAATATGCGTTTATGGAACGGAGCATGTCATGTACATGAAAGATTTTCAGTAGAGGCATTAATAGAGTATAAGAGAAAGTATCCGAACGCAAAGGTTCTTGCCCATCCTGAATGTAAGGCAGCACTTATTAAACTTGCAGACATTGTAGGTTCAACTCAGGCTCTGCTTAATTACGCTAAAAACTCTAATGAGAAAGAGTTTTTAGTTGCTACTGAAAGCGGAATAATATTTGAAATGAAGAGGGCTTGTCCTAATAAGAATTTTATTCCTATTCCGCCGGAAATAAGTGAGCTGACTGACGAAAAAGGAAATATTATACCTTGTGTATGTAACGAGTGCAACTATATGCGTCTTACAACACTCGAAAAGGTTTATAGATGCCTTTTGGATGGTGTAGGAGAAATAAAAGTTGATAAAGAAGTATCAAAAGCAGCACTTAGTTGTATTAAAAAAATGCTTGAAATGTCTAAGTAAGATTCTATCCTACTGCTCCCTCAAGACTTATTTGTAGTAATTTTTGTGCTTCGACGGCAAATTCCATAGGCAGTTTTTGCAGCACCTCTTTTGCATATCCATTAACTATAAGTCCTACTGCATCTTCCATTCCAATACCTCGTTGCATACAGTAAAATAGTTGGTCTTCTGATATTTTAGAAGTTGTAGCTTCGTGTTCTATTGTAGCTGTTTGATTTTCTATTTGCATATTAGGGAAGGTATGTGCACCGCAGCGACTACCCATCAGCAGTGAATCACATTGAGAGTAGTTTCTGGCATTATCTGCTTTTGGAAGCACTTTAACTAATCCTCTATAAGAGTTTTCGGATTTTCCGGCAGATATACCTTTGCTGATAATACGAGAGCGGGTATTCTTGCCTATGTGTATCATCTTTGTGCCTGTATCAGCCTGCTGGTAGTTATTGGTAACAGCAACAGAATAAAATTCAGCAGACGAATTATCACCTTTTAGAATACAGGAGGGATATTTCCAAGTAATAGCAGAACCCGTTTCTACTTGTGTCCAACTAAGACGGGCATTTTCGTAACATATACCTCTCTTTGTTACAAAGTTATATATTCCTCCTTTTCCGTCTTTATCTCCCGGATACCAGTTTTGTACAGTTGAATATTTTACTTCTGCGTTGCGGAGTACAATAATTTCAACTATGGCAGCATGTAATTGATTTTCATCACGCATAGGAGCAGTGCACCCTTCGAGATAACTGAGGTAAGCACCTTCGTCTGCTATAAGCAGTGTCCGTTCAAACTGACCTGTACCCATAGCGTTTATTCTAAAGTAGGTACTCAGTTCCATCGGGCATCTTACACCTTTTGGTATATATACAAAAGAGCCGTCAGAGAATACTGCGGAGTTAAGTGCTGCATAAAAATTATCAGATGGAGGAACAACAGAACCAAGATATTTTTTAACGAGTTCAGGGTATTGTTTTATTGCTTCAGATATTGAGCAAAATATTATTCCTAATTTTTTAAGATTATCTCTAAATGTTGTTTTTACTGATACGCTGTCCATAACAGCATCAACTGCCATTCCGCTAAGTGCAGCCCTTTCTTCAAGAGGAATACCTAATTTATCAAAGGTACGCATTAATTCAGGGTCAATTTCCTTCTTAGTGCTTTCTTCTTTGCTTGTTTTAGGAGCAGCGTAATATGATATATTTTGAAAATTTATATTAGGAATATTAAGGTGTGCCCATCTTGGAACAGACATTTCTTGCCAACGGCGGTATGCTTTTAGCCTAAAATCTAATAACCACTTCGGCTCACCTTTTTTCTCCGAAATGAGTCTCACTACATTCTCATTAAGACCTCTTTCAATGATATCTGTTTCAATGTTAGTAGTGAAACCATATTCATATTCCTTAGAAATAATATCTTTTACAGTAGAGTTCATATTTTTAATAATATTTAAGCCGCCTATATGGCGGCTTTTTGTGAGGTACCTTGCGGAGTCGAACCGCACTAACCGGTTTTGCAGACCGGGGACTAAACCGCTCATCCAAGGTACCATATCTTTCAAGAAGACCTCGAAAGTGATTGCAAAATTAATTATTTTTTTTTAATTGAGCAAATAAAATATATTTTTATTTATATTATTTTAGTTTTTTAGTTTTAAAAATGCTAAAATTACAAAATGCACTATTAATAATCCTAAATATGCTAATAAAGCTGAGACCTTATTTATAGTAACTCAGTAGTCTATTATTATATTTTTTTTAGCAAAAATTTTGTTGTTTAATAAAAAAGCAGTACCTTTGCACTCGCTTTTGATTAGGAACTAATAATTTTACAAAGAAATTTTAAAGTTTAAGTGCTTTTCTTTATTAATTTTTTTCTAATCAATTTGCTATAATATTTTATATCGAGAAGTAGCGCAGTTGGTAGCGCACTACGTTCGGGACGTAGGGGTCGGGCGTTCGAGTCGCCTCTTCTCGACAGATGAGAGTTTCAGCAGTGAAACTCTCATTGCTATTTTGTAGAATATCAGTAGAATAAAACAACTTTGTGTGTTCGATAAGATAGCAAAATCTGAAGGCGGAATAATCCCGAATTCGAAAACGGGACAAAATCGGGACAGAATCGTGCCAAAGATTAGTTCGAGTAATTAAGCAAAACGAGAGGCTATGACCTCCGCTAAATATGATGTTTAACCTTTCTCCCAATAACGGCTGATTATTGGGAGAAAGAAAAAAATGTCTAATCCATTCCAAAATTCCGTGTCACTGCGTCGATACATGCCCGCAGTGCTTCGCCAAAATGGCTCAGGTTGGTACATCGAGTACTATGCCTTCAATCAAATCACCAAAGCGTTAGAGCGTAAGCGTGTCAAACTAAACAAAGAGCGCAAGAAAGCGCGTACCTTTGCCGAGTTCCGCGCACAAGCGAACCAGATGATTATTGAAATCAACTGCAAGCTTGCCAGCGGTTGGTCTCCTTTCTGTTTCTATGAAGGACAACCGCAATATATAATAACTCAAGTGTCACAAATACCTAATGCTGTTCCTATTGCGATGCAGTATATGCCTGCTCAGGCAGATGTCCAACAGCAAGCTCCGGCACAAAAGAAATCGTCATCATTATTGTTCACAACAATGATTGATAAGTTTCTCAAGATAAAGGGACTTGAATTAACAATCAGCACCATGCGCAGTTACAATAGTTTCTGCCATAACATTCAGAAATGGGCAGAGGAAAAGTATCCCAAGATTACTTGCGAAGATTTCACGCAACGAATAGCAGTCGAGTACCTTGACCATGTGTTTGAGGGTAATAATTCAAAGGGCAAACACCAAGCACGTAAGAAAATCAGTGAAGACCATGTATGTGCCCGGACATACAACAATAATCTGAAAATGGGACGTGCTGTGTTCTCATGGGCGATAAGTCATTGTTATACGGAAATCAATCCGTTTGAAAAGATACAGACCAAACGTGAACAAGCTAAGCAGCGTACTATCATTCCGGTAGATGTTCGTCAACAAATCTTAGAGTACTACAGAGTGAAGAACCCGGCATTTGAGATAATATGCCGCATGGTGTTCACTTCACTAATTCGACCTATTGAGATAACACGCATCCGCGTAAATATGATTAACTTTGAACAGCACTGCTTTGAATTACCATCTGACGTTACCAAGAATCATCGTGGTAGGAATAGCCGGATAGATAAGCCTTTAGAGGATTTACTCCGCAAACATATTGTAGGGGCAAGTGTCGATGATTTTCTGTTTGCGGATAAGGCTTGGAAATGTGGAAAAGTACCGATGAATTCGCACTCTTTTACGCTTGTATGGGCGGAAATGCGAGAAGCATTGGGTCTCCCCGAAACATATCAGTTGTACTCTCTGCGTGATAGTGGTATCAATGGTATGCTGAAAGCCAATGTGAATGACTTGGATGTTATGCAGGCTGCCGGACATAGTGATTTGAAGATGACCACACGCTATGCCAATCATGTGGATAGTAATCTCATCAATAGGCTTAACGAACAGTCTCCTAACTTCTGAGTTTTTCCAAACTTGGACACTTTTTACCTCTGCGTAAAAACAGCCATATCAGACGATTAAGGAAGTCAGAGCCGAGAAATGTTTTTGGAATTTTTCAATTTTTCCAGCAGTCAAAAAGTTATTATGCTTATAATGTGTAGTTTAGGGTTCGCAAAGGGAATTTTCCCTTTGCGTTTTCCTCGAAAGAACCCCCGTCCGCCCTGCTTTGACTGACCTTTGGCGGCTCTTGCCTTTTGCGCTATATGCAGTTTCACATCTTCTACAATAGCCGTCAAGTCTATCAAAAATCGAAAAGCCGAAAGTCTCTCTACAATCGCCACACCTCAAAAGTCTAAACACATCACGCAAGCCGATGAAGTCGCCCAAAACTCCGAAAGCCTTTGCAATCTCCCTGCTTGCGATTTGCCTTTTGCCCTTACATAAAACCGCTCACCTCAAAAGCGAGGTGGGCGGTGGTGGGCTATTGCGTGTGAAAGCCAATAGTATTTTGTTGTTTCTTTTGTAAAGGAAAATCTGCTTGCAAATTTGGCAGTATCTCACTATAATCCCTCATCAGCGATTGCATTTCGTTGTAAGCCCCGTTGAAATGGAAGGCAAACTCTTTTTGGGAATGAATATCTGCACGGTAATGTACCCAGAGAACATGTTCTTCAGTATCCATACTGACATTCAATGACGGATGTCTGTCGTTGAGTACATTAACCATTATAGTTTGTCCTGCCCAGTGCATATTTTTCAAGTCTTCATCTAATTTTGTTGCGTATTGAACCCATAGTGCAGTAGATCCTACATTATTTTCTCCCTTTAGAAAAATCCGAAAATTCACTCCGGCACGCTTGACATTGAGTATACCATCTTCTTTTTTCCATTCATACCCCTCGTGTGTAAAGTAATTCATAACTTTCTTTTCAATACTACCAAAGCGAACTTGCTCAATGTATGGTTTACCAAAGATATATGCAACACATATTAAAAATACAGTGAGAGATGCTATCGCAAACTCTATAATGTAATAATTTATTTCCATATTTAAATGTCATTTTATACTATTTAACATGTCCACTCATGCGATTTATATTACCATTACATAATCTATAGTTTATTGGTTAGTTGTTATTTTGAGTACGCGGCGTTCGTTGTCGATTTCTATTTTACCAAGTCGCTTCAATACCGTTTGCCCG
Organism: uncultured Bacteroidales bacterium; assembly: GCA_937885465.1. Lineage (GTDB taxonomy): Bacteria > Bacteroidota > Bacteroidia > Bacteroidales > Paludibacteraceae > Colicola. Next base: position 583 of record CAKZZM010000205.1, on the reverse strand, counting down.
AGCAAGAGCGGTGCTTTCTGGTTACCGACTACCGATGCTTGTACTCCTTTCAGTTCTAAACCACCAAAATTGATATGATTGAGGATGAATGTAGTTCCCACTGAAATGCTTCCATCGGCTGTTTGGTAGCGTTGCTTGCCCACCACATCGCGCTGACTGAGATAACCGTTTTTGAACATGAAATTGGCTTCTGTCTGCGAAATTGTAACATCCGAAGCACCTGTATCGAATATGAAATTGAGCGGTAAGCCGTTTATGGTGCAATCTACCTTGGTTACGCCGTTTGCAGCGGTAAATGGTATCTCAACCACTTTCTCTTCACCCGTCTCTTTGTTCTCCACTTCATTGAATTTGCGGATACGCTCTTGGGCAATCGCCTCATACTTCTGAATAAGTTGTTCTAATTCATTGCCTGACAGACTTTGCAAATCTGGGTCAAGACGCAGGTGCTGAAAGCGCACATAGCCTGCCTGAAGTTCTTTCTCTAACTCCCGAAGAGACAATCCTTTTTCGCCGAGCAACGCATACACACATGCCACATTATAACGGTATTCGGTTGTGTCGGCTTTGAGCAGACTATCAG
>CAKZZM010000204.1 GCA_937885465.1 uncultured Bacteroidales bacterium | reverse complement strand
GAACGTCTCCGAACGTTCAGAGCCCTAAAGTGGTGAACGTCTCCGAACGTTCAGAGCCCTAAAGTCGAAATATGTGAGCTTAATTCCAAGTAGGTAGTGGGGAGTAGTCGCGTGAATAGCGCAGGTGCTGCTCAATGTAACCCTCTGAGTAGTCAATTTTAATATCTGTTATATTGCCGTTTTCATCAAAAACGGGTTTATAGACGGGGTTGACAAATCCTTTATAAGGTGCAAGATTCAGCTTCTCGTAGCGCTCGAGCATCTCTTTATGCAGGGTGGGGTCAATCTTCACGGCGTAGGTCTCCACTAATGATTTTGCCGTATCGAAATCACCCGTAGAAGTAACTCTTTGAATGATAGCAAGCAGCTTACCGTATAGTTTTCTGAGACCTTCGTAGTCGTTGATTTGCATATAGTGCTTTCCGTCTTTCTCTATTATTTGTGTTTCGGGGTTCTCCGGATTAGCGTTGGCAAGGACCCAGTTAGCGATAAGTGCTCGGTTACGCATGTGTGCTTCTTCGATGTCTTTGCCGAGTTCAATGCGAACGAGTTGCGTCATTGCGCCGTTCATCATTTGGCGGTAATACTCTGCCTTGTATGCTTCTTTATCGGGTATAATGCCAAGTTCCACCATTTTCGGGTCTGCTATATAATATAGTCCGAAGAGGTCTGCTCGTGCCTCTTCTATAGTGGAGGCGTGCTCTCGCAGAGCATCTTTGCTCACTCCGGGCAGCAGTTTGCCAGAGCCGTGTCCGAGGCACTCGTGCAGGTCGGTGTGGCAGTTATCGGTCAAGCAACCGAATTCTTTATTCAGTTGCACTTCCTTGTCAGAGAGCATAAACTCTTCGTTGAAGCCGTTGCCTTGTGCCGCTTTGTCGTAGGCATCGGTTATGTTCTGAATAGTAACAGACTTAGAGCCGTACTCCTTTCTAATCCAGTTAGCGTTGGGCAGATTGATGCCGATAGGTGTAGATGGGTAGCAGTCGCCGCCGAGGATAGTGGCGTTGATAACCTTGGCTGTTACGCCTTTTACGGTCTCTTTCTTAAAAGCCTTGTCAGTAGGTGAATTATCTTCAAACCACTGCGCGTTGGCAGCAAGTATAGTAGTACGTTTGGTGGCTTCAAGATTTTTGAAGTTGACCATTGCTTCCCACGAACCGGTAATACCAAGCGGGTCGCCGTAAGTTTCTGTAAATCCGTTTACGAAGTCCACGCGACTATCAACATCTTTCACCCATGCGATGGCGTATTCATTGAAGGTTCTGAGGTCGCCCGTGCGGTTGAAGTCGATAAGCTTCTCTATAACGAGGCGTTGTTGGTCGTTTTCTGCCACATCTTTTGCTTTCTCAAGCCAATAGACAACTTTTTCCAGTGCTTCGCCATATAGTCCGCCTACCTTATATACCCGCTCGTAAATACCGTTCTCATCTTTCACTAATTGCGAATTAAGACCTATCCATAGCGGCTCTCGGGAATTATCTTTGTGGGCGGCGTACCATGCCTCAGCCTCTGCTTGCGTCAGACCTTGATAGTAGTTGTTGGCTGAGGTGAGCAATAGGTCAACACCATCGGCTTGATTGGTGCGCTTAGGCATAATATCAGGGTCGAACATTACGTCTTCGATTATTTGAAGCAGTTCTTCCGTTGATTTAGAGCAGGAGTGGGAGTGCTCTTGCTTATTTTGAAGAAGTATATGCTCAATTTTAGGTGCAGGAACATTCCTGAGCATCTCGCGCCATTCTTCTCTGCTGAACTCGGGTAGGAATTTATCTTCGGAATAGTGATGATGAATACCGTCAGAGAACCATATGCGCTTTAGATATTTCTCTAATTTATCAAATTCTTCTTTAAAACTTTCGCACTTGCTACTTTGTTCCTTATTACATAAGTATGCTTCTTCTACTAACCGCCTGATAGCGAGGTTATATTGGCAGTTTTGGTCATAGAGGATATCGCGCCCTTGCAGGGCTGCCTCAGAAAGATAATAGACGAGCGTTTTCTGCTGAAGAGTCAGCTCATCGAAGTCCGGCACATCGTAGCGCAACACTTCAAGGTCATAGAATTTGTCCACGATATAACTGTTTTCTTGTGGTTGTTGTTTAGTGCAGGCGAGTAGCCCACCTGCAAGAATGAGTAAGAATAATGTTTTTTTCATAATTATTGAAAGTTACAGTGCGGGCAGAGCCCTACTGCAAAGATAGTTATATTATTCTAATTTTTATATTTTTAATATGTAATTTGCAAATTTTATATTTTTCCTTTTTCATTTTTAATTATTTTTGTTATCTTTGCCGATATTTATATTAATTAGGGCAAGAATGGAATATTTTGTACATGAATCTTCGTATGTGGACGACGGCTCAGAAATAGGTGCGGGGACTAAGGTGTGGCACTTTTCGCATATAATGAGCGGATGTAAGATAGGTGAAGATTGTAATATAGGTCAGAATGTGGTTATCTCGCCGCAGGTAGTGCTTGGGCGGAACTGCAAGATACAAAATAACGTGTCGGTTTATACGGGTGTTATATGTGAGGATGATGTCTTTCTCGGACCGAGTATGGTGTTCACCAATGTTATCAATCCTCGTGCTGCGGTAAGCAGACGTTCGGAGTATCGCAGTACGATAATCAAACGCGGTGCGTCAGTCGGTGCTAATGCCACTATCGTATGCGGTCATACGCTCGGTGAGTATTGCCTTATCGGTGCGGGGGCCGTGGTGACAAAGGATGTAGAGCCGTACGCCTTGATGGTAGGCAATCCGGCGCGACGTGTCGGTTGGGTGAGCAAGTGGGGGGAGAAGTTGCATTTTGATGAAAACGGCATAGCCGTCTGCCCTGCTACGGGTGAGAGATACAAACTGACAAACAATAAGGTTAATGCGATTTAGGGCAACCATATTGCTTTTATCTTGTTGCTTGATTAGCACTCAAGTGTCAGTGCTATGTGCTCAATATTCAACTCAAGGGCGAGTGCCTTCACCTGCGAAGAGAGCAGCAAATCGCTATACCCTTAACGGCTATGTGAGCGATGCCGAGACCGGCGAGCGGTTGATTGGTGCTACAGTATATGACACTATTTCCCGGCAGGGTGTAGTCACTAATAATGCGGGGTTTTATTCTCTGCCTTTGACAGCAGATAGCGTTGCTGTACAGGTTAGTTATGTTGGGTATAATGCATCGCGAGTGAGGTGTATAGTGCTAAGGTCTGACTCGCTTGTTAATATCAGCCTGCGTTCGTCTGCCCGATTAGAAGAGGTGACTGTGGTGGCGCATCAGTCGTTATCCGGACCGAACAGTGTGCAGATGTCGGCTGTGGAAGTGCCGATAGAGCAGATAAAGACTATACCTGCTTTGGCGGGTGAGGTGGACGTGCTGAAAGCGATACAGTTATTGCCCGGAGTGCAGTCGGGCTCGGAAGGGTCGGCGGGAGTATATGTGCGTGGAGGAGGACCGGATGAGAACTTGATTTTGCTTGATGGCGTGCCGCTGTACAATGTAAACCACGCAATGGGAATGTTCTCCGTTTTTAATGCTGATGCAGTGAAGAATGTAACGCTGTACAAAGGCAATTTCCCTGCCCGTTTTGGTAGCCGATTATCTTCCGTTATTGATGTTAGGCAGAACGATGGCAACACAGATATGTGGCATGGTAATCTGAGTGTAGGGCTTATCTCTGCGAAGTTGAATTTTGAGGGACCTATATTCACCTCTGATCAGTTGTATAGCCGTCATAAGGGCGACACATGCCATGCTGCCACCACTTTTCAGATATCAGCACGCCGCACTTATTACGATGCTTTTTTTGCGCCTCTGATGGCGACTGTTGTTGCGGCGGAATCAAGCGGAAATATGTCGGCTTTAGCGGGTTATTACTTCTACGACGTCAATGCAAAAGTCAGTCATACCTTCTCTAATAATGACCGCCTTTCGGCATCGTTCTATATGGGTGATGATGTTATCTATGTACGATATGGTGAGAAAGATACGTATATGACAGATACTGAAGAGAATAATATGCAACTGAGGTGGAATTGGGGGAATATAGTGGCTGCCGTTCAACATCAACATCGCTATGGCAGTAGAATGTTTTCCAACACGCAACTATCCTTTACTCGTTACGGATATAATCTGACGGAGAGTGCAGCAGTAAAAAGGAAAGAAAACGATGTGGATTTTTCTTTTGACCAGTCGATGTCATATAAGTCGTTATTGATGGATGTGACGCTTCGCTCTGATTTTGAGTATCAGCCTGTTTTGCGACACACCTTGCGCTTCGGAGCCGAATATGACTATCACCAATTTATGCCGACGGTAGGCAGTGTTTATGTTGCAGCTTTTGGTCCTAATTACACTATGAATCAGGACACCTCTTTTACCGACGGACGCTTGCACGGGCATGAGGTGGCGTTATATATAGAGGACAATTACAAACCATTCGCATGGCTTGATTTTAATTTTGGGTTGCGCACATCCTTATATACTATCGACGGCAAGGTTTACCCCTCTGCCGAGCCGCGCATAGGATTGAGGGCGTTGATGTATAAGGGACAGGCATTTAAGGCTTCATATTCGTATATGTCGCAATATATTCACTTGCTATCGTCTTCGTCTGTCAGTACACCGACAGACTTGTGGGTTCCCGTAACGGCGAATATCCCCCCGATGCGGTCGATGCAGGTAGCAGCCGGTTTGTCGTACGACATATTGGGACAGGTAGAAATATCAGTGGAAGGGTATTATAAGAAATCGCTTAATCTGATCGAATATAAAGAAGGTGCCACCTTTTTTGGCAGTGCAACGGGCTGGCAGGATAAGGTGGCGATAGGCGACGGATGGAGTTATGGAGTGGAAGTATTGCTAAAAAGAACGAGAGGTCCTGTTACGGGGTGGATAGGTTATACGTGGAACCGCTCAATGAGGCTGTTCGACAGAGAGGGGATGGTGATAAATAACTCCAAGCCTTTCCATGCCAAATATGATAGAGAACACGACCTATCTGTTACGCTGCAATATCAGATAACAAAACTGACCGATGTTTGCGCCACTTTTGTGTATGGTTCGGGTAATCGCGGGACACTAACAACGCAGAGTTATTATGATGGAGTCAGGAATACGCGGTTAGAGATTATCCCTGAAAGAAACAATTATACTATGCCTGATTATCATCGCCTTGACCTCGCAGCCAATTTTCATATCCCTCACAGGAAGTCGGGAGTCGAAAGTCAAAAGTCAAAAGACGATTGGCTGAAAAATGCGGAACATATTGTTAATGTGTCGGTCTATAATGTGTATTGCCACAAGAATCCGTATCTTGTGTTTATGATGGGTAATCAACTGAAGCAGATATCCATATTTCCGATACTTCCGTCAGTTAGTTACACCTTTAAGTTTTGAATTGGCATAACAGAGCATTGTAATTGCGTTTAAATAACGAACTATATTAAAATTTGATGATTTTTTATAAAAAAGAGTAGTGTTTTTTGTCTCGTCGGGGGTGTTCCGACACCCCCTTGCCGACGGCGCTCCCCGCGGGGAGTATTATAAAGGCGATGCCGATACAATGTGAGTAGCGAGTTTAACCTGCGGCGGTTGTGATACAAAGCCATCCACATACGGAGAGCCCGATTTAATAACTGCAAATGCTTGACGGATAAGTTTGTTTGCAACAGCTATCAGAGCCACCTTGCCAGATTTGCCATTCGCTCGCAAACGCTCATATAACTCACGACAAGCCTTATTAAAGCGCATCGTCGGCATAGCCGCAATAAACAACTGACTACGAAGATACGAATCGCCATTGCGATTGATGTGACCTTTGACATTGACTGATGAACCCGATTGAATAATTGTCGGACACAAACCCAAGTAGCGAGTGAACTGCTTTGCATTATCAAAGTAAGTGAAGCCGCCGGTAGCTGTTATAAGCGCAGAGGCTATCTTATTGTTGATGCCCTTAATAGAGGTAAGTAACTCTAATTGATGCTTATACTCTTTCTTCGTGATATTGGTCATATCCTCTTCTAAAGCCCGAATCTGTTTTTCAAGAGAGATAACAAGCTTCTTCACGGCATTCTTGCTTATGGGGTCTTGTACAGGCATTACATCCAGCGACTGCTGCATATTGGTCAGCATGGTATGCTGCTTCTTGAGTTGCCTGAGTACTGTGCGCTTTTGCTTGAGTATGAGAATCGTTTCCGCAGGCATTTTGTAAACCGGAGGCTGTTTCTCTTTCCCGTAACGGGACAACAGTTTAGCATCCTCCGCATCTGTCTTGGTTACGGATAACTCTGTCTTGGCAAAGTTGTGCGTCTTAAGAGGATTGATGAGACTTACTCTATATCCTTCTTTATCAAGCATATAAAGCAACGTAACGCCATAGTTACCTGTCGCTTCCATAATGCAATGATGCTCCTCTTTGTCGAGTGTGCGCATAAAGGAATGAATGCTGATTGGAGTGTTTTTGAACTCACGGATTGTGTACCCTTTCTCTTTCGGGTAAGCCACCGTAAAGGTGGATTTGCTGATGTCAATGCCTACGTATGTCATACATTAAATGATTAAAGTAATGATTGATACATCCATACATCTTAACTCTATCGTTGCAACATGCGGGGTTGTGCAAGTAATATCTGCTCCCTACGAACTATCCAGATTTTGAGATGTAAAAGTATGGGGACTGAACGTTATTTTCGGTGTTTATCACCACCAATTAATCGGCCTTATTCCATACCTCGATGACTCAATTCGATTACAAAATTATAACTAATTTTTAATATACAGCGTTTAAATAGCGTTTAAATAGCATTTAAAAAGCATTTAAATAGAAAATAATGAGTAGCAAAAATTATAATCTGATGTTTTGGGTGATGGCAGCAATGCTGCTGTGCTCATGCCGTGAATTTTTCTATTCAGATATACCTTATACGGGAGCTGACGAAGATTGCCATTTAATCACCAACTCTGTTGTGGTGAAAGATAATATAGCGCGAGTGTTTGTGAATAGATCGTACTTTATCTTGGATAAGAATCAGTATGAAGAATCCATGATAAGCAGTGGCGGACTGCAAGACGCATCCGTGCGAATGCAGGTGGCGGGAAAGTGGCAAGACCTATCGCTCTATAATGCTGAAGCAGAGAACGTCTCCGAACGTTTCGTCCCCTGCTCCGAGCGTGAGCTCGGAGGTTCCCCCGAACGTTCAGAATTAATAAGCGGATGCTACGTGACGGCAGATACGCTGAAAGTGTCAACGGGGGATACTGTGAGACTGCATATCTCTCACCCCGTATATGGCGAGGCGTGGGCAACGCAAATAGTGCCTGCCGAAGTGCAGATGACTGTGAAAGAGGTCAGTAGAAATAAATATAACCAGATTTTGTTTGATTGCACCTTTGCACCATATACGGGAGCGGATGATGATGTAATAATATTGAGGTTAGACAGTGTGTTACTTTCGGCATATACCATAAAGCGTCATTTCTTTAGTACTGACACCACTTATCTTTATAATAACAGAACATTGCTTTATTCATCCAATCCTATTTTCGGCTATCTGCATAATGCTAAGACGCTATCAGGTTATTATGGCGGTAGAGAGATATACATTCGAGGCGCGGAATTGAGAGAGACGAAGACAGTATCTTGTTTTGTGGACTATTTCATAGGTGAGAGCACTACCGATTTGCATATAGACACGATGTATGCCGCCATCACTACTCGTTCCGTTACCGCCGATTGCTATCTGTATGCGCAGTCGCTTGCGTCGGTTCGCGGATATAGAGCAAGTGTACAGGAGCCGTCGTCAATATCATCGGAGTCAAATGAAGGCGAATATACAATCACCTTCGATGATTTAAGCGAGATGGTGGATGAATTAGGTTCATTAGAGGGAACGCTTTTATATACCAATTTCTCGCAGTCGGAGCGGGGTGGGGCTGCCAAAGGTAAGCAGCCGTTGGGGTTATTCGGCTTTGCCTCGCGTAGTTATAAGCAGGAGATAATCAAGTGACCAAGTACGAAGTGACTAAGATTAGTTGGCGGTATTGCCGAATAGTATTCGGCACAATGGACAATGCTAAATTGAAGTACCAAGTGACTAAGTACGATGTACGAATTGTTGAGTGACGGAAAAATTAAATATTATCAATATGATTCAGAGAATTCAAACCATTTACTTGTTTTTTGCGGCGGTAGCAGCCTTCTTGCTGGTGTTATTCCCGCCGATGTCGTTTATGACGAGCGAGGAAGCAACGGAGCAAAAGATTTATACGATGGATATTCGTCATGTCCATGAGATGATGTACGATGCCAACGATGAACTTGTTCATGCTCCGCATGGTGCATTGATGGATACATGGGGACTGGCGGCATTGGCAATGGTAGTAGGCGTGCTCAGTTTTGCGGATATTTTTCTGTACCGCAAACGCATTTTGCAGGCGCGACTCAATGTGTTTACAATAATTTGTGCTTTAGGCTATTATGGTATGATGGCGATGTACGCGTGGCTCATTGTCAAACGTTTCGATGTAGATTGGTACTTGGAGTGGTCGTCAGCCCTGCCTCTCGTGATTATTATTTTGCTTTCGATGGCAATTCACCGTATCCTTGCAGACGAGGCACTTGTGAGATCGGCAAACAGGTTGAGATGAGGTATGGTGTGTGATGTTAATATTCTGCCCGAACAAATGCGGGTGAGATGCACGGGTATGAGTAGAAAGATATATTTTGTTTTTTGTGCGTTGGCATTGTTAGGTTGCGGCAGGCAGACTGACTCCGAGCAGGCTGTTAAAGCGGAGCCTTTCTGCGCGGATTCTGCTTATAGATATATAGCGGAGCAGGTGCAGTTCGGTGCTCGCGTACCGGGTACGATAGCGCATGCAGAGTGCGCGGAGTATCTGATATCACAGTTATCGCGCTTCGGGGCGGATGTGGAGGTGCAACAAGGAGAGATGATAAATTATGCGGGTGAAGAGCAAGCCGTTATGAATATTATCGGGCATTTTCGTTCAGCATCATCTTCTCGTACTCCAATCTTACTCTGCGCCCATTGGGACTGCCGCCCGTGGTCAGATCAAGAAGAAGATTATGCCGAAAGGATGAATCCCGTTCTCGGCGCAAATGATGCGGCATCGGGTGTCGGCATCTTGCTCGAAGTGTCAAGGCAATTAAGCATGTGCGGCGAAAATCGTCCGGCTGTGGACATAGTATTTTTTGATGTGGAGGATATGGGAACACCCGATTTCTACACGGGGCGGCAGAGAGAAGACACTTGGTGCCTCGGTTCGCAGATGTGGGCAAAGCAGAATAGGCAGAAGTATAAATACGGGATCTTGCTTGATATGGTTGCCTCGCCTGATGCCGTATTCCCAAGAGAGTATTTCTCGGAGAGATATGCCTCGCAATATGTGGAAAAAGTGTGGCGAACAGCGGCAAACTTAGGCTATTCGCGATTTTTTATTAACGAAAAATCATATCCATTGACCGATGACCATTATTATGTAAACAGCGTGGCGGGTGTGCCGTGCATAGATATTATTCACTATGACCGACATTCTGCTACAGGCTTCCCGCATTATTGGCATACTAACCATGATGATATGGAAAATGTGTCGCTTACAACAATAGATGCAGTAGGGAAAACAGTAATGACTGTGATAAAGGAGAAATAGAATTATGTTAAAAATTACAAATTTACACGCGGAGATAGGCGGAAAAGAGATTTTGAAAGGTATTGACCTCACTATTCGTGATGGTGAGATACATGCATTAATGGGGCGTAACGGCGCGGGCAAAAGCACATTGTCGGCGGTTCTGACGGGAAACCCCGCATACACCGTGACGGAAGGAACAGTTTTCTTTAACGGCAAAGATTTATTGTCGATGCCTCCTGAAGACAGGGCTCGAGAGGGCTTATTCCTATCGTTCCAATATCCGGTGGAAATCCCCGGAGTGTCGATGGTCAATTTCATGAAGACAGCCGTCAATGAGCGGCGCAAATATCAGGGTTTACCGCCTCTTTCAGCGGCTGAATTCCTAAAACTGAAACGGGAGAAAGAGGCGTTGCTTGAGATATCTCAAAAGTTGCAGAACCGCTCCGTCAATGAAGGTTTTTCGGGTGGGGAGAAAAAGAAAAATGAGGTCTATCAGATGGCGATGCTTGAACCGTCGCTTGCAATTCTTGACGAAACCGACTCGGGCTTGGATGTAGATGCCCTTCGCATAGTTGCAGAGGGGTTTAATAAGATTCGAAAGCCGGAAACATCAGCGATAATAATCACTCATTATGAGCGTTTGTTAGAGTATATTCGCCCCGATTTCGTGCATGTGCTGTATGGCGGACGAATAGTGAAAAGCGGAGATGCTACGCTCGCAAAGTTGATTGACGAAAAGGGATTTGAGGCGGTGGAGCAGTAAGATAAACCGAATATCATTCGGCGTTATGCAAGAAGAGTTTGCGGCAACGCTGTTGCTACGACATAGACAATGTTATATGGAGATATTAGAAGTAAATAATGAAGAGCGAGAGATAACTTTGCAGCGGGGAGAGAAAAGGCATGTTGTGCTGATTAATCCGCAGGATGCAGTGCTTAATATAAAGCAACTGAAAGATACTGAGTTGAAGCTGCATTGTGTTAAGTTTTCGGAGCAACCGTCGTTCTGCAAAATAAATATATCACAAGAGGAGAGTTCGTGCAGGAGTCAACTATACGGACTTGCAGTGTTGCAGAGTAAATGCAGGTTTGATTTGTCAACGCATCTTTTCCACAATATAGGCGGCGGGTATTCCGAACAGTTGGTAAAATTCCTGTTAGACGATAACTCTTACGGGTCATTTTACGGCAAGTTGATTATCGCCAAAGATGCGCAGCAGACGGAAGCTCATCAGACGAATAGAAATATACTGATATCTCCGACCGCGCGAATGGACACTATGCCTCAGTTGGAGATTTATGCTGACGATGTGAAAGCCTCCCATGGTGCTACGACCGGGCAACTTGATGCTCAGGCACTATTTTATATGCAGCAAAGGGGAATACCGCTGTCCGTGGCGAGAAAAATGTTGCTTGAGGCTTTTATTCAAGATATTATTCAAGATTTGCCGGAGGAGTTAGTCCTCCCTCTAACATAAGCAGCACTTCCTGCTTACGATGAGCAAGAAAATCGTTTAACTCTTCCGGTGTCTTTTGAAGCAAGTCGCTGTAGATAGGCATACAGATAAAGGTCATTACAACGAGTGAGACTATATCAAGCAATAAATCTAAAGGTTCAATCTGTCGGATTGTGCCTTTTTTTATTTCCCTCATCACCATATCAGAAAAGGCGTAATAAGCCTTTTGCCGACGCTCATTTTGGATAAATGTTTCGCGCATCCATGCTCTGCGCTCTTCGTTAAGCACCAGCTCGTTGAGAATAAAGAACGGCAGCTTTGGATTCTGAGTAAGAAAACTGAAGTAATAATCCACCAATGTGCTGAGGAAAGACCAAAGGTCATCTGAGTATGTAAACTTATTAGCGAAGTCTAAGAGATTGTTCATTTCCTGCTCAAAGATTTTTCTGAACAGGCGTTCTTTCGTTCTGTAATAGTAGTGTACGAGAGCCTGATTGCAGCCTACGGCACGGGCAATATCTGTGGTGCTTGTTTGAGCAAAGCCGTGTTCGAGAAACAGTTGTTTAGCCGTTTCGAGTATTCGTTGTTCTAAATCAGTTTGCGGTGTCATAGTTGTTCTTTTTTTGCGTTATCAACGAGGAAGTGCAAGCGGTTATATACATTAGCCTCGCTTGTGGAACTATCGAAGTCGAGGAAGAGAAGGTTGACATCGGGGTAGATATTCCTAAGTTTTTTCTCTATTCCTTTTGAGATAACATGATTAGCGATGCAGCCGAAAGGCTGAAGTGATATTACATTTCTTACTCCCGTTTCTGCGAGGTGGCATATCTCTCCGGGCAGGAACCAGCCTTCGCCGAAGTCTGCTGCGGTGCTTATAATCTGCTTGCTCAACTGCGCGATATGGAAGATATCCGAAGACGGGCGGTAGAAAGGATAGTCAGAACAAATCTTATCGTATTTTTTCACTACACGTCTAAGAATTCGGTATGCGCCATCTGTGAGCCATAGCGGGGTGTTCTCCTCACGAATATGCAGTTCGCGGTTGGCATGGCGACTGACAAATGAGGTTGAGAAAAATTCGATTATACTCGGCGGCACAACTTCAACGCCTTCCTGCAACAGCCAATTGACTACATTTTTATGGCTGAAGCTGTTGTATTTGACATATATCTCGCCGACTAACCCCATTACAGGTACTTTCTTGTCCTTGTCGATGATAGAGTTAAACTCTTGAACCGCCTCTCGTATATGTTGTTGCAGTGCTTTGGTGTTGTTAATGGCGGCATCTTGTTGCCCTAAATGAATATATTTCTGCCTTAGAATGAAGGCGGGGTTATTTTCGAGACTATTATCGGCATCGTCATGGCGTTTCACTCTTACGGCAGCGGAGTGGTATAGGCGGTTGAGAGCGTCAGCGTATGCCATAACATGAAGCGTAATGCCGGCAATCTTACGCCAATTAATCTCAAAACCGGGCTGGGTGGCACTAATATCGCCGCTTGTGGCAAGAGAAAGCAGCGGCACATCTTTGTAGCCGCTTCTGACCATTGCGTTCTTGATAAGCGAGTAATAGTTTGTGGCACGACATTGTCCTCCTGTCTGAGTGATTATAACCGCCGTCTTGCTGAGGTCGTAGTTGCCGCTGTTGAGGGCATTCATTATCGAGCCGATAACAATAGTGGCAGGATAGCAGACATCGTTATTGGCGTATTTGAGGCCAGTTTCGGCATCAGCGGCAGAGCCTGTCGGCAGAATAACAATCTTATAACCTAATAGACCGAAGACGGGGGGAATAAATTCAGAATATCCTTCGGCGAAGTAAGGTGCAATAATAGTTCTGCCGGCATCTTCGGGCATAAAAGTTTTGGTTGTTTCAAACGGTTCGGGTGGGGTGGTTTCGCTCGATTCTGCCTTCATTGAATCGCTTTCCACTAGACTTCTCACTCTCAGTTTGAGCGAACCGATATTGTTAACATCGTCGATCTTCAGTATTGTCAGGTTTTTGTGGAAACGGGATAGTATAGCTTGCACCTCGTCAAGAATAAAAGCGTCGGGTCCGCAGCCGAAGGATGTCAGCTCCACCATTTGCAATTTTGTGTAGTTGTTTTGTCCGACGAAGTATGCAGCTTTGAATATGCGATTAGGGTACGCCCACTGCGTTACTGCGTTCAGCTCTTTATACACATCTTGTCCGGCGTGCATCGCTGCGTGTTCGGTTATCACGTCCACTCCCATATCTGCGATGGCGTGCGATATTTTATGCTCAATCAGCGGGTCGGTATGATAGGGTCGTCCTGCAAGCATAATAACCATTCTGCCTGCCTTGCGGGCTTCGGTTAATATCTCTAACCCCCTATGCTCAAGAGCGGATAGATAGTCAGCCTGTGCCTCTACCGCCTTATTTACTGCTGATAGGGCTGTATGCTTTTCTATGTGTAGTGACTTGAGATATTCTACGCATGAGCCTTTGAGCATTTCGTCGTTGTTGAACGACACAACAGGAGCATCGAAGGGGATGCCGTAATTCTTGTTTGTGTCAATGGAACTTTTAAGCACATCAGAATATGCAGAAACGATGGGGCAGTTGAAAGAGTTGCGGCTCTTATCATCTTCTTTCTGCTCATAGACTACGAATGGGTAGAATATCCTAAATTCAGCATCTGCGTATTGTGCGCGTTTCTCAACAAGGTCCATCACATGCCCGTGCATCAGTTTGGCGGGGAAACAGATATTATCTGCCATAATTGTTCTGACACCTTTCTCATACAGATTGACGGTAGAGGTGCCGGATAGCACTGTTTCTATTCCGCATTCTGCAAATAGGGTTCTCCAAAATACCCAATTCTCGTATATTCCTAATCCGCGTGGAATGCCGATAACAATTCTTTTCCCGCTTTTGTTTTGCGGTTTGGACATAGGTTTGAATAGCATACGATATTTCTCTGCAAAGAGGTTAGTGCCTTTCTCGCGTGCTTCGTGGAAAGAGGAATACACCTTTTCGCAGTTGTTACCGCTTGCAAATGTTTTGCCGTTTTTGAAAGTGAACAATTTTACCTGACAATGGTTTTCGCATCCGTTGCAAGTTTCAAATGTCGTTTTATATCCGCTTACTTGTATCAGTTCGTTCAGTTTCATTGTTGTCCTCCTTTCTCCAAAGCATATAATGCAGCCCCGTATGCCCCCATCAGTTCCGGGATATCGGTAAACGCCACTTTCGAGCCTGTCAGTTTTTCCAAGGCTCTCACGACGGAGTGATTGCGGAAGGTGCCGCCTTGTACTACTATCTTACCGCCTAATTCTGACACATCACGCAATTTGAGTACCTTATACAAGCAGTTTTTCACTACAGAGTAGGAGAACCCTGCTGCTATATCTTCCACTTTTGCTCCTTCGCGCATTGCCTGTTTGACCTTTGAATTCATGAATACCGTACATCTTGTGCCAAGGTCGCAAGGGTGTTGGGCGGTGCAAGCCATTTTAGCGAAGTCTTCCACTTTATACCCTAATTGATTGGCGAAAGTCTCAATAAAAGACCCGCAGCCGGACGAGCATGCCTCGTTGATTTCTATTCTTTTTATGCTTCCGTTCTCTACCCATATCGCTTTCATATCTTGTCCGCCTATATCAAGCACGAATGTAAGGTCCGGCATAACGGCTTTGGCACCCGTGAAATGCGCCATAGTCTCCACTATACCGTAGTCTAACGAGAAGGCTGTTTTCAGAAGACTCTCGCCATATCCTGTGGCGCAAGAGGCGGCAATCTCAATGGGGGCATCACATCGCACTTCATCCTGCATTCTTGCAAGTGCCTCCGAGAATGTGCGGAAACTATCGCCTCTGTTGCGCTGATAATCGCTATATACCAATTCGCCTTTCTGATTGAGCAGTACTATTTTTGTGGTTGTACTGCCCGAGTCAACGCCAAGGAAATACTTCGCACCGGTATCTTCGTTACTCGGTAATTGCCCCTTAGGTACTTTGTGCTTTGCACTTTGCCCTTGCCATTGCTCATATTCTTCTTCGTTGCGGAAAAGCGGCGGCAGGCGCAGACCATAATCGGTGTCGTCTTTTAGTTCTTTATTGAGATTGTCAATTAGAGTGGTCAATTCTATCTCTTTCTCTTTTGTTGCGAGCAGTGCACATCCTGTCGCGGGAATTATTTGCGGGTTCTCGGGCACGATGCAGTCTTTGTCAGTTAAAGAAAGGGTCTTGAGGAAATGTTTGCGCAGTTCGGGCAAGAAGGCAAACGGACCGCCGCAGAAGAACAGTTTAGGCGCAATGTCCATACCTCGCGCAAGCGAACCTATAACTTGTGTTGCAACGGCGTGAAAAACAGAGGCGGCGATATCGGCTTTTGAGACATTTCGGGCAATAAGATTTTGTATGTCCGTTTTGGAGAACACGCCGCAGCGTGATGCCATCGGATATACAGTTGTTGCTTCCGCCGCCAAGCGCGACAATTCAGCGGTATCAACGCCTAAGAGCGTTGCTGTTTGGTCGATGAAAGCACCTGTGCCGCCGGCGCAAGAGCCGTTCATGCGAATATCCGGCACTTTACCTTTCTCAAAGAATATCATCTTGGAGTCCTCGCCGCCCATATCAATGAAGGTATGCACATCACGGTAGAGGCGCACTATTGTCTCTGCGGAAGCAACCACCTCTTGCACAAAGCGAAGACCTAACCTCTCGGCAAACCCCATACCGACGGAGCCGGTCATTGCAATTCTGAGTTTGCAATTTCCCACACGCTCGTAAAGCGATTGCATTATTAGGCGTGCCGCTGAACGAATATCGGCATTATGCCGGCGATAATCGTAAAAGCAGAGCATATTCTGATCATCTAACAATGCAACTTTCATGGTCGTCGAACCGATGTCAATGCCTAAATTATAAGTGGTTTGCATAATAATTTAATAATATTGTTTATTACTTAATTTAATAGCATTATTAAAAACGGTGCAAAGTTACTATATTTACTTGATATGCACAAGTAAAAATGAAAAATAAATTGAGCGAGCAGGCACTTACGCAATTGAAATTTCCGCTGTTTCTCGTTGCCGGCACTCGATTTTTTAATTTTTCTTTTTTCATTATGAAAAAAATGTATTAACTTTGCAGGCGTTTTATATAAATTTCGTAAAATGGATAAAAATTCGTGGATAGGATTGGGCTTGATAGCCCTCATACTAATAGGTTTTAGTTTTTTTAATCGCCCTTCCAAACAAGAACTTGAGCGTCATCAGCGTTATCAGGACTCAATAGCAATTGTTCAGCAGCAGAAAATAGCGGAGCAAGAAGCTCTGCAAGCGATAGAGCTACTGTCTCAGGCAGAGAGTAACTCGCCCGAATCTGCGTCAGCCGAGCAACTCGAAGCGCAGATCGTTGCGCAGTACGGACCTTTTGCGCCTTCAGCAAAAGGTAGCGACGACCTCTATACTGTGGAAAACGATTTATTAAAGCTTGTGTTCTCTCAGAAAGGCGGAACTCTTTATAGTGCAGAACTGAAAAACTACAAGTCTTATGGTGATACTATTAATCCGCTGTGTCTCTTTCGCGGAGATGAGTCGCATCTTGACTACACTCTTGTAACGAATAATAATCGTATTCTTACTACCTCAAATCTCTATTTCACCCCGCAACCTATCGTAGTAGATACTAACGGGGCGCAGATATTGACACTTCGTCTCTTAACTGACGGCGAGGCATATTTGGACTTCGTTTATACGATACCGAAGAACAATTATATGCTGGATTTCTCTATCCGCACGCATAATATGCAAAATGTCCTTGCTCAAAATGTAACCTCATTAGAGATGCGTTGGTATCAGAAGATACCTCAGCATGAACGGGGTAGGAAATTTGAGGAGAGGTATGCACAACTGCAATATATGTTCACTAACCGCGACATGGAGAAATTGAGTGAGCAGAAGTCAGATAGAGCAAAAGAGAACGGCAAGATCAGATGGATAGCGTATAAGGACCAGTTCTTCTCAACCGTGATGATAGCAGAAGATGCTTTCGAGGGGACGACATTAGAGTCAAATCTGATGTCAAAATATTCGGGTTACGTGAAAGAGTATCAGACGACCACTGCCGCCCATTTCGACCTTAATGATAACAAGAACACGGATTTCCGTATTTATCTCGGTCCTAATCATTACAACACCCTTAAAGCATACGATAAAGATAAGCAGAGATATGAAGAGTTATGCTTAAAAGAGTTAGTACCGCTCGGTTGGAAGATAGTGGCATGGGTGAATAAGATTCTCGTTATACCTATGTTTGATTTGTTCACCTCATGGGGTATGCATATAGGTTGGATTATTCTGCTGATGACTCTTGTAATAAAGTTGATTATCTTCCCGTTCACCTTTACGAGTTATCGTTCTTCGGCTATGATGCGTGCTCTTAAGCCTCAGATTGAAGAGATCAACGCCAAGTATCCGCCTGAGAAGATGCAGGAGAGGCAGCAGGCTACGATGGCACTATATCGAAAGGCGGGTGCTAATCCGATGGCGGGGTGCCTTCCGATGCTTTTCCAATTCCCCGTTGTGGTGGCAATGTTCTGGTTCTTCCCGACCGCCATTGAATTAAGAGGTCAATCGTTCTTATGGGCTGACGACCTTTCTACATACGATGCCATTCTTTCGTGGGATAAGAATATACCTATTATCTCTTGGTTATTTGACAATCACCTATCACTATTCTGCTTGCTCTTTACCGGTACTAACCTCCTTTATACCTATCTGTCGATGCAGACGCAGGCAACGGGCAATGATCCCTCAGCTAAGATGATGAAGTGGATGATGTATCTGATGCCGTTGTTCTTCTTCTTTGTCTTCAACGATTATGCTGCCGGTTTGAGTTATTATTACTTCCTTTCATTACTCTTCTCTATACTTCAGACTATGATTTTCCGCTGGACGCTTGATGACAAGAAGATGCTTGAGAGGATGACGAAAAAGCAGGCCAAGAAGGCGGCTAAACCTAAGTCGGGCTTTATGCAGAGATTAGAGAATATGCAACGCGAACAGCAGAAGCGCATGAAGGAGCAAGTCCGCCAGCAATCGAAGCAATATAGAAAATGATATATATATCTGCATAGGGCTTCGCCCGTAACTTATATTTTGTTGTGGTTATTGTCGGATCGGGAAATATGGCAACGAATCTTGCCCTTGCTTTTCACGGCAAGGGCGTTTCGGTTGACTATGTTATGAGTAAGACTGAGACCCACGCAAAAGAGTTGGCGGAGCGGGTGGGGGCACGGTTCGGCACTTCGGCGGCGCAAATACCCGAAGATGCCGACATTATTTTGTACGCCGTTAGAGATGAGTCCCTAAGTGATATATTACATTCCGTCAATCGTCCGAATGCTCTGCATTTGCATACAGCCGGTTCGGTCGGAATAGAAGTATTTGATCCGCAGCTTCACCCACATTCGGGGGTCTTTTATCCATTCCAAAGTATTTCCAAAGTCAGGATATTAGATTTTACTCATATTCCTATTTTTATTGAATCATCTGACGAGTCTGATGTTGCGAGAATTAAGCATTTGGCAGAGCAGATAACGGATCTCGTTTATTGTGCTGATAGCGATACAAGGCGCAGCCTGCATCTTGCGGGAGTCTTTGCCAATAATTTTACTAATTGCATGTATTCTATCGCTGCGGATATTCTTGCGGATAAGAACCTTCCGCAAGAAGTGTTATATTCATTGATAGACGAGACTGCAGCGAAGATACACACCCTTACGCCGGATGATGCACAAACCGGTCCGGCAAGGCGTAACGATACGGCAGTTATGCAGAAGCATCTCAGTATGTTGCCGCCCGAACTGCAGAATGTGTATAAATCAGTATCAGAGATTATAATTTCCAAATATCATAACAATTAATGTAATCGTTTGTATGATGAGAAATATTTCAATCTTATTATTTGCCTTTATTCCGCTGTTTGCGACTGCGGATATTCTTGATGATATAACCGCCGGTAAGTTCAAGCCTCAGCCGCTTGAGCAGACTATCGCAATGGCTGACGGCGAGCGGTACGCTATGCTGTGCGGAAACGAGATATTGGCATATTCGTATAAGTCGGGGAAAATTACAGATACCATATATAGTCCTTCCATAGTTTTGAAAGGCAGTAGTCAGAAAATTGAGGTAAACTCCTTTATACTATCAGCCGACAATCGCTATGTCTTAATAAGCACAAATAAAAATCAAATTTTCCGCCGCTCATTCTCGGCAGATTGGTATTTGTATGACACCCGCCGCCGCGAAATGCGTGTTCTAACGAGCGAATTGCCCGTTCGCGACCCCGTTTTCTCACCTGATGGAAAATATATTGCATTTGTGAGGAACAATAATCTCTTTATTCATAAGGTTGATTATAACACGGAGGTGGCAGTAACAACAGACGGCAGTGCAGATATTTACAACGGTGCAGCAGACTGGTTATATGAGGAGGAGTTTTCCACCACTTGTTTGTATTCTTTTTCACCTGACTCGAAGCAACTCGCTTTTGTGCGGTTCGACGACACCGAAGTGCCTCAATATAGTTGGCTTGAATATCTTGATGAGGACGGCAATGCATTGCGCCGACCTGAGTTGAAATCACTAAGGTATTCGAAGGCGGGCGATAATAACCCGAAAGCAACGGTACATGTATATGACACCTATTATAAATCGGTAAAGGCATTGCAACTACCTGAGCAGGAAGACTCATATTTGCCCCGTATATCTTGGACAAGTGCTACGCAGCAAATGCCGACGGGGGAAGTGATTATCGAGCGTCTCAATCGTGCCCAGAACAGGTTGGAAATATTTCTTGCTAATCCTAAGTCAACACTTTCGCACCTCTTATATAAGGAAGAATGTAAGGATAGTTGGGTTGATTATCAAAATGCTGATATGTGGCAGTGGCTCAGTGATAACTCTTTCGTTGCGGTAAGCGAGAAAAGCGGTTATCGCCATGCTTATCTCTACACATCGCAAGGTGGCGAGAAAAGGCAGTTGACGCAAGGCTGTTACGACATAACCGATGTTTATGCTTACGATACGCAATCGGCGACTCTATTCTTTCAGGCGGCGGCAAGGTTACAAGGGCAGACTATGGTTCAGGCACCGTTAGTCAGGAATATATTTGCCCTTAACACGAAGAAAAATACTCTGACACAACTGTCGGCAGAAGAAGGAACTCATAGTGCTCTTTTTAGCCCCAAGGGCGGATATTTCATTGATTGTTTCTCGTCAGTCATTGTTCCCGGAACATATTCCGTTTGCGATCGCAAGGGCTCGGTATTAAGAGTGTTGAAAGATAATAGTGCCGTTGCGGAGTCAGCCAAGGCAGCCGGATTGCCGACGAAAGAATTTTTCTCATTCGTTACGGAGGGTGGCGACACTCTCAATGCGTGGCGATTGGCACCTCCCGTTTCTTCGCAGTCCGTGCCTAAACAGACTTTAATCTCTCAGTATAGCGGTCCGGCATCGCAGCAGGTGCTTAATCGTTGGCGCATTGATTGGGAAGAGTATCTTGCTGCTAAGGAAGATGTTTTGTGCGTATGTGTTGATCCTCGCGGCACAAATGCCAGAGGGCGTCAGTTCCGTTCTCTCACTTATATGAATCTTGGCGAGAAAGAGGCGGAAGATCTTGTTGCTGCTGCTAATTATTTGATAACGACCAATCAATCAGACGCAAAGCGCATAGCGATATGGGGTTGGAGTTATGGCGGTTATCAGTCGCTGAAGACAGTTTTCTCAGCGTCGTCGCCGTTCTGCGCCGCCATTGCCGTTGCACCGGTTACCGATTGGAAACTATACGATTCAGCATACACTGAACGCTATATGCGCCGGCCGCAAACTAATGATACGGGGTACGACAATGCAGCAATAAGTGCTGCAAATCTTTCAAAAGAAAAGACTCCTAATCTGCTGATTGTGCATGGGCTTGCGGACGACAATGTGCATGTGCAAAATACCGTTTTATTGTGCGAATCGCTGACAAAGGCAGGTGTTCAATACGAATGTGAGTTATATCCTGACGACAATCATTTCCTTCGCAAACGCTCTAACTATCAGCATTTATATAGGCGGATGTTGCAATTTATAAAGCGCCTATAGACCGCTGACTCTGTCAGGGGTTGCGGGCGAAAGCCTATCCGCCGCCGTTAGATAAAAAAAATCATTTTTTTCTTGTGTATATTAGAAAAATGCACTATCTTTGCAAATGTAACTTAGAAACAAGGATTTGTGCAACACAACGGGGTTCTAGCTCATCTGGTAGAGCGCAACAATGGCATTGTTGAGGTGAGGGGTTCGAGTCCCCTGAGCTCCACCAATATTTATGGTCAGCAAAATATGCGTGGTGTGGATTAGCCTGCGTGTATTTTGCTTTTTATTTTTTAGTTTTTATGTTACAATCTCGTCATATCGGCTTAAGCGAAGCCGATAAGCAATTAATGCTGCAAGAGTTGGGCTCAGCGAGTATGTCTGCCCTCATTTCAGAAGTTATGCCGTCGGATATCCGCCTTGAGTCGGAAGGGGATGGTTCTTCTCCATTGGATTTGCCTGAGGCAGAGAGCGAATTCGAATATCTAAACCGCATGGCATCTCTTGCTCAGCAAAATACTCCATGGCGGACATATATAGGTCAAGGGTGGTATGGAACGCAAACGCCGTCGGTTATTCAGCGTAATATGCTCGAAAATCCGGTTTGGTACACTTCTTACACTCCTTATCAGGCTGAGATTTCGCAAGGTAGGTTAGAGGCACTTTTTGTGTTTCAGACGATGATAAGCGACCTGACAGGTCTGCCGCTTGCTAATTGTTCGTTGCTTGATGAGGCGACTGCTGCCGCTGAGAGTGTAACGATGATGAAGAATTTGAGAAGCAGAGAGCAGGTGAAACGCGGTGCCGATAAGGTATTTGTTGATAGTCGCATATTCCCTAATACTTTGTCCGTTCTCAGAACTCGTGCCGCAGGTCAGGGCGTGGAATTGGTGATGGGGGAATGGGAAGGTTTTGTGCCGACGGAAGAATATATAGGAGCAGTAGTGCAACTGCCAAACAGCCGTGGTGCAATCGATGATTACGGTGATTTTGCGCACCTGCTTCACGGGCATGATATAAAACTGACTGTTATTGCCGATATCCTTTCTCTTGCATTGCTAAAAGCTCCCGGAGTGTGGGGTGCAGATATTGTTTGCGGAAGCACGCAGAGATTAGGTTTGCCGATGGGATTTGGCGGTCCTACGGCAGGATATATGGCAACGCGCGACGAGTATAAGCGAGATATACCCGGGCGTATTATAGGGTTGTCGAAAGACAGCCACGGCAAACCGGCATACAGGCTTGCTTTGCAGACTCGCGAGCAACATATAAAGCGCGAAAAAGCGACTTCAAATATCTGTACGGCTGAGGCGTTGTCAGCTATGATGTCGGGTATGTATGCAGTATGGCACGGGGCAGAGGGCATACGCCGAATAGCGGAGGATATACACGGCAAGGCGGTATATATGAGCGAACTGTTGCAGGCATACGGATATGAGCAGGAAAATACTCGGTTCTTTGATACATTGTATGTTAATCTGCCTGAAGATGTGGATATTGAGCAGTTTAAGCAGTTGGCGCGAGATTATCAAATCAACTTCTACTATCCTTCCGAAGGCGCGGTAATGCTGTCGATTGACGAGACGGTGAGCATTGATGACCTTAATAATATGATTGCTCTCTTTACGGAGGCAGTGCATGGTGATGCGCCGGAAATAGGCAGTGAGGATGAGGTGAAAGGGTTGTGGAGTATTGATGAAGAGATGGTAAGAGAAGTTGATTACCTACAGGCAGAGGTGTTCAAGCTCTATCATACCGAAACGGAGATGATGCGCTATTTGAAACGCCTTGAGCGCAAAGATATATCATTAACTCACAGCATGATACCTCTCGGCAGTTGTACTATGAAACTGAATCCGGCATCTGCTATGCTGCCCGTTACTTTCCCCGGTATGGCTGATATCCACCCGTTAGTGCCTTCAGAGCAGGCAGAAGGCTACTTGATGATGCTTGAAGATTTGAAGTGGCGACTCGGTGTGATAACGGGTTTTGAGGGCGTTACTTTGCAACCCACGAGCGGCGCAGCAGGCGAATATGCGGGGTTAGTGGTTATTCGAGAGGCACTGCGTGAACAGCCTCGGAGAAAAAATATTCTTATTCCCGCTTCTGCGCATGGTACTAATCCTGCATCGTGCGTGCAGGCAGGTTTTGTGCCGGTGGTGATACCATGTGATGAGAATGGTAATACGGATTTGAATGAGTGGCGGCGGAAAGCGGAAGAGTTGCAGGACACATTGGCGGGATGTATGATCACTTATCCCTCAACGCATGGAATATTTGAGCCGGATATAAAGCAGATGTGCGATATTATCCATCAAGAGGGCGGATTAGTGTATATGGATGGTGCTAATATGAATGCGCAGATTGGTTATACTCATCCGGCAAAGATAGGAGCCGATGTGTGCCACTTGAATTTGCATAAGTCGTTCGCATCGCCTCACGCCGGCGGTGGTCCCGGGGTAGGTGCCGTGTGCGTAAGGGAAGGACTGGAACACTGCTTGCCGAGCGAGGATAAGAATCGCGTTTCATCTGCTATATATGGAAATGCTAATCTTGCGGTTATAGGTTACGGCTATATATGTATGATGGGTGCAGAAGGTTTGAGAGAAGCCACGGCCGCTGCCATTCTCTCTGCTAATTATCTTGCGCAAAAACTCAAAGATGCATACGGCATTGTCTATACAGGTAATAATGGCAGGGTAGGTCATGAGTTAATCCTCGATTGCAGGCAGTTTAAGTCGGCGGGGATAACCGAGACGGATATTGCCAAGCGACTTATGGACTACGGCTACCATGCGCCAACGCTCAGTTTCCCTGTGCATGGAACGCTTATGGTTGAACCTACGGAGAGTGAGAGCAAGAACGAGTTAGACCGATTTGTGGACGTATTGCTTTCAATAAGAGAAGAGATACGTGAGATAGAAGAGGGCAGGGCAGATAAGACTGACAATGTGCTTGTCAATGCCCCGTGTCCGGAATATGAGGTTGTGGCAGATGAGTGGCACCACTCATACGGCAGAGAGAAGGCGGTCTATCCGCTTGAATACTTACGGGAGAATAAGTTTTGGATTCCGGTAGGAAGAGTTGATAACGGATTCGGCGACAGAAACCTCGTGGCGAAGTATGCATAAAAGCGGCGGGCTGTTGCATAAGGAAGTATGCGAAAATGAATTATTTAGAGAAGATCAACAATATCGGAAGGCGGCGTGTTGTGCAGGATATAATTGAGTGTATTGCCATTGCAGTATGCTTACTTCCATACGCACTCTCCGTTAATCAACTACTTGTGCCGCATAATATCGTAGGCGGCGGCTTGACGGGTGTAAGCGAGATAGTATATTTCGCAACGGATAGAGTTGTGCCGATTTGGATGACCAACCTTATCGTCAATGCTATTCTTCTTGCTATTGCCGTTGCGCTGATTGGTTGGCAATTCTGCGTAAGAACGATATGGGGTGTACTCTTTTTGACACTATGGCTGAAGGTTATTCCGATTGCAGATGAACCTATTCTGCATGATCCGTTTATGTCGTGCGTCGTAGCCGGTTTGTTTTGCGGAGCGGCACTCGGGCTTGTCTATCTTAATAACGGCAGTTCGGGCGGAACGGATATCATTGCGATGATTGTGAATAAATACAGGCGCGTATCAATAGGCAGATCATTGTTTGTATGCGATTTAGTGATAATCAGTTCCGCGTGGTTCCTGCCTAATATTCACTCCATAGAACCCATCTTTATGGGCCTATGCTTCACCTTTATGTGTATGATAGCGGTTGATTCGGTTATGAATAATGCAAGGCAGTCGGTGCAATTTATGATATTCTCCCTGCATAATTCCGAAGAGATAGCCGATGCTATTAATACTCAGGCTCACAGGGGTGTTACGATGCTGTATGGCATGGGCTGGTATATGAAGAAGCCGATAAAGGTTGTTACGGTACTTGCAAGAAAGCATGAGAGTCGTCAGATATTCAATATTATCAAGGCAATAGACCCCAATGCCTTTGTAAGTCAGACTAATGCGCAAGGGGTATTCGGTAAGGGCTTTGATACGGTGCTAAATAAACAAGAGCAGGAGAGGGCAAGGCAGATAGAACTCGAATACGATGAACAAGAAGAGCGTATGAAAGAGAAAAAATGAAAAAAAAATACAAAAATATTCTTTTTTTCAAAAAAATGTTGTAACTTTGTGAATTAGTAGTGGCAACACTATTTATTGCAGTAAGAATTAAAAAATACGATACTATGTCAAAGGCATTTCAGAAAATTTACACGCAAATAACCGCCATAACCAAGGCTACCTGTTCTTTGCGTGCAACAGGCGTAGGAAACGATGAGTTAGCTACTGTTAACGGTAAGTTGGCTCAGGTAGTTAAGATTATGGGTGACGAGGTTACCTTGCAGGTGTTTGAGGGTACAGAGGGTATCCCTACAAATGCGGAGGTAGTCTTTTTAGGTAAGGCACCGTCTCTTCGCGTGAGTGACCAATTAGCAGGCCGGTTCTTCAACGCATACGGTGATCCTATTGACGGAGGTCCGCAAGTTGAGGGCGAGGAAATAGAGATTGGCGGTCCGTCGGTTAATCCCGTAAGGCGTAAACAGCCGTCAGAGCTGATTGCTACGGGTATTGCGGGCATTGACCTTAACAACACTCTCGTTTCAGGACAAAAGATACCTTTCTTCGCTGACCCGGATCAACCATATAACCAAGTGATGGCAAATGTGGCTCTTCGTGCAGAGGCAGATAAGATTATTCTCGGCGGTATGGGTCTGACGAATGATGATTATCTTTATTTTAAAAATGTCTTTTCAAACGCCGGTGTGCTTGATCGAATAGTGTCATTCGTCAATACCACGGAGAACCCTGCCGTAGAGCGTCTGTTGATACCTGATATGGCACTTGCTGCTGCTGAGTATTTTGCAGTGCAGAAGCACCAGAAAGTGCTTGTGTTGCTGACCGATATGACTCTATATGCCGATGCATTGGCAATAGTGTCGAACCGTATGGATCAGATTCCGTCGAAAGACTCTATGCCCGGTTCGCTTTATTCAGACCTCGCGAAGATTTATGAGAAAGCAGTGCAGTTCCCTCCTGAGGCAGGTGGCGGTTCTATAACGATCATTGCAATTACCACGCTGTCAGGTGGTGATATCACTCACGCTATTCCTGATAACACAGGTTATATCACGGAAGGACAACTTTATCTGCGTCGCGACTCTGATATAGGTAAGGTTATTGTTGACCCGTTCCGTTCGCTCTCTCGTCTGAAGCAACTTGTTGCGGGTAAGAAGACTCGCGAAGACCATCCGCAGGTGATGAATGCCGCCGTTCGCTTGTATGCCGATGCTGCCAATGCTAAGACGAAGTTGGAGAATGGTTTTGACCTTACTGACTACGACAATCGTTGCCTTGCGTTCGCAAAGGACTATTCAGATAAGATTCTTGCTATTGATGTGAATATCAACACAACAGAAATGCTCGACATCGCATGGCAGTTATTTGCAAAGCATTTCCGTCCGGAAGAGGTAAATATTAAGCAGGCTCTCGTTGATAAATATTGGGCAAAATAATATAGATTTGCTTCGCCGATATGCAGAGCAATATGAAACGGAGGATTTCCTTGTTGGGGATCCTTCGTATTTTATGCACCAAGTTCAGGGAAAAGAGAATAAGGAAGTAACAGCCTTTATCGCCTCGGCTTTGAGTTACGGCAATCGTAAGCAGTTTATGCCGAAGATACAGTATCTCTTGGATATTGCAGGGGGTGATATGTACGGGTATATTATTTCAGGCGAGTATAACAGATATTTTTCCGCAAGCAATGAAGTCAGTTTTTATAGACTTTATTCCAATGCGCAGTTCTTTAGTTTTTTAGAGTCATGCAGGTCTCTATTGGTTCGGTACGGTTCTGTAGGCGAATTCCTGAGAGCGAGAGTTGCAACGGGGTATGAGGCTGTGGAAGCATTGACTTCGTTTTTTGCGAAAGAAGGTAGTGGCGGCGTGATACCCAAGGATACTCAATCGTGCTGCAAAAGAGTGTGTATGTATCTTAGGTGGATGGTGAGAGAAAACTCGCCCGTTGATTTGGGCTTATGGGCAGATTTTATTGATAAGAGGACGCTTATAATGCCGATGGACACGCATGTGTTGCAGCAGTCATTGAGGTTAGGGCTGATTAGTAGTAAGACAGCATCAATGTCAGCAGCCGTGAAACTGACGGCAACGCTTGCGCAAGTTTTTCCCGACGACCCGCTCAAAGGAGACTTCGCCCTCTTTGGCTACGGAGTGAACAATAAGTAGCAGGCGAAAAAAATGTTGCACTGAAATAGAAGCAATAATACAGGCGAAAAAAATGTTGCGCTGAAATAGAAGCAATAATAAAGACGATAATAATCAGTTCAAAAAAGAAGAGATGGATAAACCTCAGAATCACCCGTGGAAAGTGTTGAAGAGCGAAGTTATTGCTCAAAATCTCCCGTGGCTTAATCTTCGTCAGGAATTAGTGGAACTGCCTAACGGACAGCAAATTCCGACATGGTACATAATGGATTTTCCTGATTGGATAAATGTGATAGCGATAACGAAGGATGGTCTTTTCGTTATGGAGAGTCAGTATAGGCATGCAATAGGCGAGACCTATTATGAGTTATGCGGAGGAGTAATAGATGAAGGTGAAACACCTCTTGAGGCTGCGCAGCGAGAATTGTTGGAAGAGACAGGTTTCGGAGGAGGAGAATGGTCAGCATATATGAAACTATCGCCAAACCCGACCAATCACTCTAATTATCAGCATACTTTTCTTGCTATCGGCGTTGAGAAACAGTCGGATATTCATCAGGAGGCGACTGAGGATATCGCTACATATCTAATGACAAAGGAGCAGGTGTGGGAAATACTCCAAAAAGGATATATTATTCAAGCCCTACACGCCGCTCCGTTGTGGAGATATTTTGCCGAACTTAATTTACGATAAGTTACTTTGCCGAACTTAATTTACGATAAGTTTCTGCGAGTACCATCTTCCGCCGTAGAATGCTTTCACGAAGTAAACTCCGGTAGGGAGGAAACTCGTGTCGAGCAGCAAGCCGTAAGTTGGTACTATTGTTCCGTATGAGCGGATACTCTTGCCGCTGATATCTGACAAGAAGAGTGCATCTGTGCCTAACGGCAGGTCAATATAGCAAGCTTCTCGGCAAGGGTTAGGTCTTACTATCAGCACTTCTTTTGCTTGCAATTGCGGCAGAACGGAAATAGTGCTGTCAAGGTCATCGATGGAGAAGGGGTTAGGCACAAAACCATCGATATCCGTTGTTTCTTTTGCCTGCTCTGCCCATTCATCATTGCACTCCGGCATAGTTGAGAATTCAATAATCGTACGAACGAGCATATCGTTCAGGTGTTCCACTTTCAGGCTGTCTGTCGTTGGTTTGAGGTGTGTGTTACCTATGCCGCTGTCGTCTGTAAGGAAGAAGTTGGTTCCGTTCGTTAGTAGGCTGATGCATCTCATGAGCAATTCTCCGCTCTCTTGTAGTCCACTGCAGACGACGGGCACAACACGAATGCCCTTTTCTGCGGCGAGTAACACCTCTTCGCGCAACATCCTCACGCTTAAACTATCTTCATGGCATGGCGCGTCAAGTATAAGAAAAGCGATGCGGGTGCGGGCGTTTTCGCTCCAGTCGGCACTGTTGATTGCAGCCATTAAGGCTTCCGGTACTGCTTCAGGATAGTCTCCGCCACCGCCTGCACGTTGCTCTTCAAGGAATTTTTGGGTTACTTGAATATCGTTGCTCAGAGGCGAGATGCGACTGATGTACTCATCTCCGTGGTCACGATACACTAATGCCCCTGTTCGGATTACTGCATCGGGAGCAGCCTTGCCGCTACGATTAATAACATCAATCATTTCGGCGCGGAGGTAGCGTAATTCGTCACCCATTGAACCAGTGGCATCGGCGATGAAGAATACATCTACTGCTTCGGGTGCAGAGCATGCGGCATCCGCTACAAAGGTATTGATAGCGGGGAACGGACGGGCAGAGTGTAATGAAAGAGTGCTGTCGCCTACGAAGCAGATAACGTCACTAATATTGCTGTTCTGCTGCTGATTATTATCAAAGTTTGCCCATAGTTCTGCGTGCCCCGTGTTGTCTGTTTTGGCGGTGAATACCACTTCGCCGTCATTATTTCTGAGTTGTACCTTGATATCTGCTAACGGATATTGGTCCTTATTGCACACGAGCACTCTGTACCTTTCTTTGGGGCAGAGGTTCCATGTGCCGACATATTCTTTGTGCGAGCCTGTCAGAATCTTATCCCATAATCTCCATTTAGCGAAGTCGTTAACCTCTCCTGCGGTGAGCTTGCCGGCAGAAGGCAGATTGTTTGAAGCGGATGAGTATCCGCTGACAGACATTGCTTCTGCTGCAACATCTTCTTCAAGAACAGCAATATCAAGGTCAGTGGCGGAAGTAGCGACTTCGTAAACTATCGTTTCCTTTCCCTTTAAGTCAGTAGCGGTAAGCGGCATTGTCGCTGCTCTACCTTTCACACCGGTGAAGGGGCGGATAAACCTGTCGTCATCTTTGTTCTGAAATGTCGAGTGCTTCATATAGATGCGCTGCATACCGAGTTTATGGGATACAGTAGTATATAGAGTATCGAAATATTCGGCGGTGAGACGAATACGGACCGAGTCTTCGTCTGTAAAGGAATATGAGAACAAGCCGTCGTAGCCTGTTTTGGCATATTCTTGAAATATCGACGTTTCCTGAGATTGAACGCAAACGTCGGCATCGTAAATAATACTGCCTGCGCTATCTGTTACGAGAAACAGAGCAATAGATAAAAGTAGAGAAGTCATAATGAAAAAAAATAGGGATTAAACGTTGCTTTCTGTTGCATTTAAACGGCGTTTAAATGCCGTTTAAACTCTATTAAAATGCAACCACAATACGAAAAAGTCAAGAAGTATGCCAAAACAGATTTTTCAGATTCGGGCATGCTCTGCGTTAATGGGTTGCCGAAGAAAAACGGTTGCCGACGAGCTGAACTTATCAGGTTGTTCTGTTGTGAGATAGCGGCAGGTGCCGCCTTGCGACAGGCAGTCGGCAAGTCCTTTGTGGCGAAGAAGATAATCAGAAAGCGAGAGTGCTACTATTTCCCCTTGTTCGATAAGACGGATATTTTCCGGAACGATATTGCGTATTTGCCGATAAATGATAGGGTAGTGGGTGCAACCGAGTATGATACTGCTTATTTGCGGGTCTCGGTCAAGCAGGTCAGAAACATATTTTTTTATGAACCATCTTGCACCTTCCGTTTTGTATTCGCCCGCCTCAATCATAGGAACCCACATCGGGCATGGTTGCTGCGTAACTCGGGCAGTCGGGAGCAGTTTGTTTATTTCGATGACATACGATTCTGAGGCTATTGTTCCCGGTGTGGCGAGAACGCCGATATGCCGAGCGTCATCGTTTAGGAGTGCCTCAACCGTAGGGCGTATAACACCGAGTACTCGCTTGCGGTTGCTGCCGTCTTCCTCCCAACGATGAATAAGTTCGTTCTGCTGAATGCTGCGTAGTGCCTTAGCAGAGGCTGTGTTACAAGCGAGAATAACCAACTCGCAGCCGGAGTCAAAGAGATAGTTGACACATTCCCATGTATATTGACGAATGATATCAAAAGAGCGGGTACCATAAGGCGTGCGAGCGTTGTCGCCGAGATAGATATAGTCGTACTGAGGAAGGCGAAGTCGCATCTTTTCTAAGATAGTCAAACCTCCGTAGCCGCTGTCAAAAACACCGATTTTCATAAGTGATGTGTGCTCGGCAAATACGCCGAGAGTTAAACTTAATATGATGCCCAATGAATAATGTGCGACAAAATTACAAAAAAACAAAGATTTGAACAAATATTAAAATATTTATTTGCAAATATCGGAAAAAATATATAACTTTGCATTATTCTGCTAAATAGCAGCAAATAATGTAATGGTAAATTAATTAAAAAGAAGAAAAATATGAAATTTAATGTATCCAGCTCATTGCTTTTTCAGCAACTTCAAGCGGTAAGTCGCATTGTAGTAAGCAAAAACAGTTTGAAGATTCTCGAGTGCGTGCTTTTTGATTTAGAGGATGACTCATTAAGTTTGACTGCGTCAGATGGTGAAACGACGATTCGTACCACAATAAAGGTGACGGATGCGGAAGGCTCAGGAAAGGTGGCTTTTGGTGCAAAACTGCTGCTTGACACATTGAAGGAGTTGCCGGAGCAGCCTGTTACTTTTGTGATTGACGATCAGTCGTTCAGCTTGAATATCACCACTGCCAACGGTAATTATTCGTTCATTGGCGTTAACGGAAACGAATATCCGCAGATGCCTCAGATAGAGGACGAGCATCGCGAGTTTATCATCCCCGCTCACACCTTGATTGATGCAATCAATAAGACGATCTTCTGCACGGCAGACGATGAGTTGCGCCCCGTGATGAATGGTATTTATTTCGACCTCGGTACCGAGCATATCACTCTTGTGGCAACCGATGCTCACCGCCTCGTAAGATATACCAACTATGCGCTGAAGGTGGCAGAAAATGCGAATTTTATATTGCCAAAGAAGCCGGCTAATCTTATCAAGAATATTATTGCGAAGGATGAGCAGGATATCAATATCTACTTTGGTCAGAAGAATGTGATGTTTGAGGCGGAGAATACTGTTATTATCAGTCGTTTAATTGAAGGTCGTTATCCTAATTACAACGGCGTTATTCCTCAAAATAACTCGAACAGCATCGTAGTTGATAAGATGACCTTGCTGAACGCAAGCAGGCGTGTTGCCGTCTTTGCCAATAACGGAACAGCGTTACTCAAACTCGTTATCAACGATAATCTGATTAACATTTCTGCTCAAGACATTGATTTCTCTACCGCTGCGGAGGAGACTATTCCCTGCTCATATACGGGTATGCCTATCAGCATCGGTTTCAAGGCTCCGTTCTTGATTGAACTGGTAAGTGCAATTGATTCTGATAATGTAGAGTTAAGGTTAGCCGATGCTGCTCGCGCCGGTCTTGTTTTGCCGACAGAACAGAAGGAGAATGAGGAGGTACTGATGCTCTTAATGCCGATGCTGCTAAATGACTAATTACAGATAAGGGACATGGACCTGATTTTGAACCGCCCGCTCGTCTTTTTTGATTTAGAGACGACGGGCGTAAATATATCTAATGATCGCATCGTGGAGTTGTCGCTTGTAAAGCAATTCCCGAATGGAAATATTGACTCATGCACTTACAGGGTTAACCCTGAGATGCATATTCCGGAGAGTGCCTCGGAGGTGCACCATATCTACGATAGCGATGTTGCTCAATGTCCTACGTTTAAGCAGTTGGCTCCCGAGATTATTTCTTATATAGAAGGTTGCGATCTCGCCGGTTATAACTCCAACCACTTTGACTTGCCCGTGTTGCAGGAAGAACTGCTGAGGGCGGGTATTCATAATGATTTGCGGGCAGAGCACAAGTTTATAGATGCCTTTGTTATCTTCCAGAAGCACACCCCTCGCACACTTACTGCCGCTTATAAACATTACTGCGGCAAAGAGTTAGAGGGAGCGCATGGTGCCAATGCCGATACGCTGGCTACGCGTGAGGTACTACTTGCGCAACTGAGGGTGCATAACGATGTGCCGCAGACCATTGATGAATTAGAGAAATATACTACTCTTAACAGAACGGCAGACCTCGCCGGCAGATTAGTTTACGATGACAACGGCGAGATTATATTTAATTTCGGCAAATATAAGGGAAGTGTAGTAAAAGAGGTGTTTGATAGCGATCCGAGTTATTACTCATGGATGATGAACGGTGATTTTCCTGCATATACCAAGCAAGTGATAAGCAGAATAAAGAATAATCGCACCGAGTCGGCATCGAACCGAGCAAAGACTGATTGTCAACAGCTAAACAGCAGTCAACCGCCGACGGAAGATATGTTGCAGCAACTTGCCGCTATGTATTCAAAGAAAAAGGCGACTAAAAAAGGCGAAAAAAATCAATTATCACTATTTTGACTTCACGACTGACAATATTAGGCTGCGGCAGTGCTTTACCCACTGTTATTAATAATCCTTCAGCACAGATATTGGAGATGTGCGATAAGTGTTTCCTGATTGATTGCGGTGAGGGAACGCAGAACACTATTCGCAAGATGGGACTGCATACCAACCGGCTGTATTCCGTTTTTATTTCTCATCTGCATGGTGATCATTGCTTTGGCCTACTCGGATTGATATCCACTTTCGGCATGCTTCACCGCACTCAGGATTTGCACATCTATGCCCATCAGGATCTTGAGAAGATGCTGAAACCTCTTATTCAGTACTTCTGCCGCGATATAACTTTTTCAATAATCTTTCATAATATCAATCCACGTCGCTCGGAAGTGATTTTTGATGATCGCACACTGACTGTTAAGACTATCCCGCTTCGCCATACTGTTCCTACCTGCGGTTTTCTTTTTGAGGAGAAGCCCCGCCGCAGACATATAGAAACAGGCGAGAAGCCTTTCTCATACGCCTATTGCTCAGATACGGGTTATAAGCCGTCCATCGTGAAATGGGTTGACGGCGTAGATGTGCTATATCACGAAGCCACTTATACCGACGAATATCGTGCCTCTGCTGACAAATATCAGCATTGCACAGCATCGCAAGCCGCTAAGATAGCACAAAAAGTGAATGCTAAAAAACTGATTATAGGGCATTTCTCTGCTCGGATACTTGACCAATCAGTATTTCTCAACGAAGCAAATGCGATATTCCCGAATACTATACTTGCAGAGGAAAGTAAAATTTACGAATTATCTTAGAAACGATGAAGACTCAGACTATATATGTATGTCAGCAGTGCGGTGCTAAGTCTCCGAAGCAGTTGGGGCGTTGCCCTGTATGCGGAGAGTGGGGAACATATATTGAGGAGACGGTAGAGCGAAGCACTTTGGCACAGAAGCAGGCGAAGATTATAGGCAGTGGAGCCTCACCTATGCGTTTGGAAGATATACCAACCGAAAGCGAGGTGCGCATAGATATGAAGAGTGCCGAACTGAACCGCGTATTAGGTGGCGGCTTAGTTCCGGGTAGTTTAGTGTTACTGGGGGGTGAGCCGGGTATAGGCAAATCGACATTGGCACTGCAAGCGTTGATGCAGATGAAGGAGCGGAAGACGCTGTATGCCACGGGTGAAGAGTCTGCCAAACAACTGAAACTGAGAGCAGAAAGACTTGCGGGCTCACCTGACAACCTATATATACTGAGCGAGACATCGTTAGAGAGAATACTTGAACATACCACTGCGCTGCGTCCTGATATAGTTGTTGTGGACTCCATTCAGACAATAGGGACAGAAACGATAGATGCATCAATAGGCAGTCTCAGCCAAGTGCGCGAATGTGCCAATATATTGCTCAAATACGCAAAAGAAACAAATACACCGTTTTTCATCGTCGGGCATATTAATAAAGAAGGTTCCATTGCCGGACCGAAAGTGCTTGAACATATTGTTGATACGGTGTTGCAGTTCGAGGGTGATCAGCATTATCTGTATAGAATTCTGCGGGCTCAAAAAAACCGCTTTGGTAACACTTCCGAGTTAGGAATCTTTGAGATGCGCCAAGACGGACTGCGTGAAGTAAGTAACCCGTCGGAGTTGCTGCTAACGAAGAACCACGGCGAGTTATCCGGTATAGCGGTGGCAGCAGCGGTTGAGGGAATACGCCCGATGCTCATTGAGGTGCAGGCATTAGTCAGTACGGCAGTTTATGGCACACCGCAGCGAGCGACAACGGGTTTTGACCAAAGGCGACTGAATATGCTGTTGGCAGTACTTGAGAAGCGCATCGGCTTTAAGTTAATGCAAAAGGATGTGTTCGTAAATCTGGCAGGCGGCCTGAGAGTCAATGATCCTTCCATAGACCTTGCCGTGCTTGCTGCCATATTATCCTCTAATACCGATATTCCTATGCCGGAAGATATTTGTCTTACAGGCGAGGTCGGGTTGGCAGGCGAGATACGCCCCGTGCCGCGATTAGAGCAAAGAATAACGGAAGCCCGTAAACTCGGATTTAAGAAGATTATCATTCCGCAGGAGCAGAAGATATCTCAATCGTTTGAAGGAATAGAAGTTATCCCCGTAAGAAAATTACCTGATGCCTTCCGTCTTCTGTTTGGCGGAAATAAAAAATAGATAGAATATACATTGCGTAAGTATTTCTACATATTGTTGTTGATTTTGTCGTCTGCATGGGTATTTGCAGATTCAGGCGAGTATGCCCGCTCATTGCTAACTCCAACCGGCATAACGGGTACTGCGCGGTATATGGGTATGTCGGGTGCGATGGCGGCGATAGGTGGTGACATGTCCGCAACAGCCGATAATCCCGCTTCAATAGGACTGTATAGGAGGAGCGAGGTGTCGATTGCCTTCGATGTGAAGAGTAATATATCTCGCTCGAACAGCAACTACAATATTTGGTCGGGCTCACTGACATCCTTCTCTTGGCTGTTCCATTTCCGCACCAACAGCAACAGGCAAACAGGCGTTTTGCATCAAGGTTTGTCGTTCTCTTACAGCCGAAAGGAATATGATAGGGAGGAGTGGAAAGCTTAT
The DNA here is from genome assembly GCA_937885465.1 of uncultured Bacteroidales bacterium. Classification (GTDB taxonomy): domain Bacteria; phylum Bacteroidota; class Bacteroidia; order Bacteroidales; family Paludibacteraceae; genus Colicola. Next base: position 11,196 of record CAKZZM010000204.1, on the reverse strand, counting down.
GTGGTGCCGCCGTTTTCCAGACGCGAGCAGACATTTCATGCCTACGCTAACAGCAGGATTGACGATTACTCGATGGATTACGGCATGAATATCAGCAATAAGGTGTATTTGGGAGCGGGTATGTCGCTGCGCACACTGAATTCCCTCATTGAAAGTGAGGTATCTGATACTATCTTCGATGACACGAAGATAAGCAATCTCGGCTTTACTATCCGCGGTGGCGTTATATATCGTCCTGCAAGGTGGTTGCGTCTTGGAGCTGCCGTGCATAGTCCGATATGGGTCTCGGATATGAAAAGGCTACCGATGCGGACTGTGGTCGGTATGGCTTTTCAAGCAAGAGAAAAAGGATTAGTGTCAGTAGAGTATGATTACTATCACGATGGCACTCACCTCACGCCTGATATGCATCTTTTGAAAGCGGGTGGGGAGTATGTGTTTGCAAGAAACGGATTTATTAATGCGGGTTATGCCTTTTCCTTTATTGACCAAAGGCACTATGCCTCGTTAGGGTTCTCGTGGCGGTCTGCATATTTTGTGGCAGGTATGGCATATCAGTTCTCCTATTCGCAGCAGCCTAAGTTGCTTTCGTTCTTCCCTGAACACACATTTGTGCAGACCGATTCTGCCATTAAGTCGATAACTAACCGCATCGTCTTCACATTCGCGTGGAGATATGGCGGGTAACTAATCACTTATAGGCACAAAAAAAGAGTTCTTGCTGTACTTTATGCGAGAAAACTCCTGAAAACAGGATTTGAAACGTTATGAATCTTTGTAATCTGCCCGACTTTCTGCGCTACTTCCCCTGAGGGAAGGTCTCGGCGACTAAGTAGCAGCACGCCATTGATGCATAAGAGGTCTCGGAATATGATATTTGTTGAGTTTTCCGATCTCTGACTTGCAAGAACCCTACTTTATATCATGGACTATAACCACTATCAAAATTAGTATTTATCGTCTGCAATAGCAAACTATTATTTATTTTTTGCAAAAAATAACATTATTATTTCTGCATATCAAAAAAAAATAGTATCTTTGCATCGCTTTTTGGGTGGAGATAACTATCCTAAGTGTAGATAATGAGTATTTCGGCATCGTTCCGAAAATAAATGATAACTGAAAAATTATTATAAAATGGCAAAAAAAGGACAAAAACAGCCGGAGGCAGTTGAGGAGGTGCAAGAGCAACTCTCTGCTTCGGCGCAATGGATTGAGCGTAATGCCAATATTATCACATGGGTGATTACAGGTATTATCGTTGTTATTTTAGGTTTTATTTTACTCAACCGCTATGTGTTTGAGCCTAAGTCTCAAGAGGCCGGTTCTGAAAATGCAAAGGCAGTAATCTATTTCGACAAAGGTGATTTCCAAACTGCTCTCAATGGCTATAATGCCGATTGCATTGGTTTTGCGCAGATTGCTGACGATTATAAGCACTACAAAGCCGGTAAGTTGGCAGCCCTCTACGCAGGTATCTGCGAATATAAGTTAGGCGAATATGAGGAGGCTGCCGAATATCTTAAGCGTTTTGACGCTAACGATAGGAATATCTCTCCTGCTGCCAAGATGCTTCTGGGCGATACATACGTAGAGATGGAAGAGTACGGCAAGGCTGCAAAGGCTTTTGAGGCGGCTGCTGATTCGAAGAACGAGATTGTGGCTCCTATGGCACTAAAGAAAGCTGCTTTTGTGTATCAAGAGTTAGGTAAGGACAAAGAGGCTCAAAAAGCATTCCGTCAGATCAAAGATAAATATCCACGCAGCAATGAGGCACAAGATATAGATAAGTATATCGTGCAATAATTATGGCTACTGTATTACATAACCTATCGGACTACGATCCGAATAAATTGCCGAGCGCTGACATCTTAAGAGGTCAGCGCTATGCTATAATAGTGGCAGACTGGAATAGCGAGGTCACATACGCGATGGCAGAAGGTGCGGTGCAAACACTCAAAGAGTCAGGTGTGCCGGAGGATAGAATCATTGTGCAGCATGTGCCCGGTGCGGTGGAGCTGACCTACGCGGCATCGCAGTTTGTGGGAAGAGTGAATGCTATAATCGTTATCGGCTGCGTTATTAAAGGCGACACTCCGCACTTCGATTATGTATGCCTGAGTGTAACGCAAGGGGTGGCATACCTGAATGCTCGGGGGGAGACACCGGTCATATTTTCAGTACTGACTACCCTCAATCAGCAACAAGCATTGCAGCGAGCAGGCGGAGAACTCGGTAATAAAGGAACGGAAGGAGCTTATACCGCTATCCGTATGGCAAACCTTGAATAGAATTGTAGTTCCTGCTAACCTAACATTTCCCGCCTACCTAAAAGGATTTTATACGGATTGATGCGATAGTTTCGAGTGGAAATAAAGGATGAGAAAACAAAAAAACGGCAACTCTGTTGCCGTTTTTTGTTTACTTAACCACTTTTGCAGGTATAAGTTTATCGCGAATCTTAATATATATTATGCCGTCGAAGGCAGAGTAGGGTGTGAGAACATATCCCATACCGATAGAGTCGGTTGAGTCAGGTATCATAATACCTGATGTTACATTACCTATCGTTTGTCCTTCAGCATTGCATATCTCGTATCCGTTGCGTGCTATGCCGCGCTCTTTCATAACGAAATGCACTAATTTTCGCTTCACGCCTTCCGCCTTTTGCTGCTCTAAGAGCGGTCGGTCGATAAAATCATTCCCGTCAACAAACTTTGTTATCCACCCTAAGCCCGCCTCTAATGGAGAGGTGGTATCGTCGATATCGTGCCCGTAGAGGCAATACCATTTCTCTAATCTGAGCGAATCGCGTGCCCCCAAACCGATAGGCTGTATGCCGTAACCCTCACCGACTTTGAAGATGGCGTCCCAAATCCGTTTCCCGTGTTCCGGAGCGAAATATAGTTCAAATCCTCCTGCTCCCGTGTATCCTGTGTTGGATATAATCACGGGTTGCACGCCTGCGAATGACCATTCGCGAAACGCATAATAGGGTATCGCACTCAGGTTGGCGTCGGTCAGTTGTTGCAGGACCTCTGTCGCCTTAGGTCCTTGAACGGCAAGTTGTGCGTATCTGTCGGACGCGTTTTCGATTTGGCAGTCGAAGTGTCCCTCTTCATTTTGCTTGCAGACCCAGTCCCAGTCTTTCTGCACATTGGCGGCATTGACGACAAGGAAGAATTTGGTAGTGCTGTACTTATATATAATAAGGTCATCCACTATACCGCCTTTCCCGTTAGGAAAGCAGGTATATTGTGCTTTACCGGCACTGATTTTGCGGATATCATTAGTGGTGATTCGCTGCAGAAATGCTTCAGCTTTTTCGCCTTTCACCCAAAACTCTCCCATGTGGCTGACGTCAAATACGCCTACTGCTTCTCTTACGCATCGGTGTTCGGCAGCGATGGTGCCGTACTGAATAGGCATGTTATATCCGGCAAACTCGTGCATCTTTGCACCGAGTGCAATATGAATATCCGTGAATGGTGTTGTTTTTAGCATAGTTCAATTATTTTTAGTATTACTTTCATTGCCGCTTCCATAGATTGAATGGGCAGATATTCGTATCTTGAGTGGAAATTTTCTCCGCCTGCGAAGATGTCAGGGCAGGGTAGTCCTTTGAACGATAAGTTTGCGCCGTCCGTTCCGCCTCTTATAGGCTTGACGATAGGCGTAACGCCTGCCTCTGTCATCGCCTTTTTTGCGAGGTTGACAATATGCATTACCGGCTCGATTTTCTCTTTCATATTGTAATACTGGTCGTATATTTCAATCTCTGCCGTTCCTTCGCCGTATTCTCGATTAACCTTGCGCACAAGATGTTCTAATTCGCGTTTGCGTGATTCGAAACGAGTGCGGTCGTGGTCGCGAATGATGTAGTTGAGGATGGTTTCTTCTACTGTTCCATACATTGAAGTAAGATGGTAGAACCCTTCGTAATCTTGCGTGTGTTCAGGGGTTTCCCAACGTGGCAGCATGACGGCAAGTTGGTAGGCGATACGCATGGAGTTTTGCATCTTGTGGTATGCATAGCCCGGATGAACGTTTGTGCCGTGAATGGTAATCTTTGCAGCGGCGGCATTGAAGTTTTCGTATTCTAACTCGCCTATGGCACCGCCGTCGATAGTATAGGCGAAGTCGGCACCGAACTTCTTAACATCGAAATATTCTGCCCCTAAGCCTATCTCTTCATCAGGTGTGAAGGCGATACGAATCTTGCCGTGCTTGATTTCGGGATGCTCAACAAGATACTCGCAAGCAGATATTATCTCAGCCATACCCGCCTTGTCGTCAGCCCCGAGCAGCGTCTTGCCGTTTGTCAGTATGATATCTTGCCCTATATAATTGCGAATTTCGGGGTAACGAGCGGTCTCAAGTACTATCTTTTCATCTTCGTTGAGCACGATGTCGTTGCCGTCGTAATTCCTCACTATCTGAGGCGTAACATGCCTTCCGGAAGCGTCGGGCGAAGTGTCGAGGTGAGCGATAAAGCCTACAGTGGGCTTTGCCTCGTCGGTATTGGCGGGCAGCGTTGCCATAATGTAGCCGTTATCGTCTAAGGTAACATCGCGCAGACCAATGTTCAGCAACTCGTCCCTCACAGCCTTGGCAAAGGTCATTTGCCCGGGGGTGGAAGGGGTGAGCCCCGTCGTCTCGTCGGACGTGGTGCAAAACGAGGTGTAATATAAAAAACGATCTACGATGTTCATTTCTTAAACATATTTATAATGTTCGTAACGCTTGAAGTAACATTTTCCACCTCAGTAGCTGTTGCCTGACCTTTCTGTATAGCCTCTTGCAGTTTGTCAGCATTGGTGTTCTCTGCAAGCGATTGCAGTTTATCGGTAATCGATTCTGCGTTGTTGTCCGTTACATTGAGTGAGTTGGAGACCATACCGCTAATAAAAGCCTTGCGGTAGTTTGAATCTGATTTATTTTGATAGACCTGCTGAGCGGCACCTACAAGGTTAAGCATACTCGCAATATTCATCATATTGGTCATATCGAGTTTGCCTGCCGATTTGTATTGCGCAGTCAGGTAGTCAAGAGCCGCACCTGCGTTCTTGCCCATTTGTACCGCATCCGAAGTGGTTGCGGTTGCAGCAGAAGATGTGGAAGCGGAAGTTGAAGAAGAAGCAGTTGAAGAGTTGTTTTTCAACGTACTGCAAGATACGAGCATCATCGAAGCGACAGATGCGAGAAGAATAGTTTTTTTCATACGAAATAATTTAGTTTGTTTATATATTAGTATTCAGTTGTTTACTGAAGTTTTCCACATCAGAGAATCAACAACTTATTATTTTTTTGTCGGCGAATGTGGAGAACGTCTCCGAACGTAAGCGGTAACATCGTACTTCGTGTTGATGTCTCCGAGCGTTCTGTAGTGGAGAACGTCTCCGAACGTTCTGATGACTTATGTCCTCGTTCTTTGTGTGGTCTTCTGTTTGGTTGGTCAGGTATGACGGGAGGTATTTCAGCATCTCGTATTTTCTGACGTGTTCCATATTGGTCAGGTTATCCGTAGGTGCAATCATCTTGCAGAAACCTCCACCTCCTATGGCAGTTGCGATGCGCTGTCTGCCTGCGAAGTAATGCTTGGTATAACCTTGTGTCGTGATGGTGATATACGGGTTAGGGTAAATGACTATGTCACCAAAAGATAAGTCAGCAATAATTGTGCCGTTATTCCACTGATGCTGACCGCAAATACCTGTCAGTTTATATGCTCTTTTCCCGTCTCCGGCATTGCCGTAGACCCCGCATGTGGTACCTCCTATGGAAGCGAGTAGCTTGTCTTCGTCGTCCCACAGGTGATAACGTGGTGCGGATTTGGCGGGCTGTATCTGTTCCAAGTTGCCGTCTCTGTCCCAATAGAGTTGCAGGTGTTCGTTCAGGTAATATTCCGAAAGGACGCGGATTTGATGTGTAAGGGTGTGGTCATCGTACCCGTATGTAAGGCTAACCGGTCCGAGAAATGGAAAACTATTGCAAGTCTTGCTGCCCATGCGCCCTGTAGGCGAATAGGTAACATCGTATCTGTAATTGCCGAAAGGTGTGGATGTAAAATCGTTGTGGATAAGACGATGTCGGTTGTTGTAAGTGTAGTCCTGCTGATATTCTCCGCCCATACCCGCTACAGCTGTTGCAGATTGCTTAATCTGTGTGATATTACCCACCGCATCGTATTGATACTCTATATCCTGCAGGTTATTCGGTCCCCCCGTATATGTCGTTTGCAGCCACCCTCGTTGTGTGTAGTAGGTGTGAGAGGTTATATAGCCGTTACCGTATGACTTTTCCAAAATGTTTCCCAATTCATTGTATTTGAGTTTGGTTACATAAGTGTTATTACCTATGACATCAATCAAGTCTCCTCCGATGTTGTAAGTATAATCAACCCCTTCCCCGTCCGGGTATGTCAGCCGTCGTATTCTGCCGAAGCTGTCGTAGTCAAACTGCGTTATAAATTGATATGCACAATTCTCTGCCGGAGTGTAAATGCGTCTCTTTGTTTGCCTGACGTTTCCGAGTTCGTCATACCACATTCTCTCTTCTCCTGTCTTGTCTTCTCTCCACGCGAGTCGTCCGGCAGTGTCGTAGTTATAGCGGATGCTGTCCCACGGATGTCCGCTCGGGACAACTGACATAAGCCTGTTGAAACAATAATTGTATCTTGTTTTCTCTCCTGCATCATTTTCGCGTGCAAAGTTAAAAAAATTGTTGACACACAAAAGAAAAGTGCTTATTCTACTGACATTCAGGTTGCTGTATTTTTTTGACGAGCAACTATTTAATTACATAGTACGCTTGATGTGTAGGGACAATAATCATCATAATTATCGAACCAATATTTATTATCAAAGAAGAACTTAAATACGTGACTTTCATCTATCACACATGTATCAAATTCTTCTTCAACCAACACATACCCTTGTAAATTTTGTGCAATCCGAATCCAAATCGTATCACAAAGAGTTTGAGACATTTGGTGAGAACACATGTATGTATTCAATCTTTCACATAGACTGTCATTGTTATGAAATAGCTTATATGCTGTAATGGATTGGATTTCTGCCAATGCCCCATCCGCAGGATTGTTTAGAGTATAAAAATATATAATCTCCTTACATAATAATGTGTCTATACTGTTTATAACGCCAGAGTCAGAAATATAGTTGTCCACGAAATTGACATAACGCATTAATACTTCTTCTGCGAGTTCCCAATCCACATATCTAGTTTGAGTGCTATCATTTTTATATACAAAATGTGATGATATTGAATATATAGCGTCCTCATTAGGTGCGGCTTGTATTTCCTTATGATTGGTAAAATAAAGTATAATCTGTAAAGAAAAAGCGACAACTATTAAGATAAAAGTGATATAGATATAATGTTTCATTCTAATTCTATTATTTGGGGTGCGGTAACGGTGACTTCGGGCAAAAGAACTTATCGCTCGTTAAAATGATTACGTATCTCTATCGGACGAAAAGCTGTCTCTGTGTTATGATTTAATAGATTATTGTGAGAAGGTGTTTATGTTGTTTTTAGATTGTAGATTGAGCCATTTTGCACCTTTAAAAAAATTATAACTTATATATGATTTTTTAAAGGCATTTATGACTTTATCACCATACTGAAAAACATTACCTATCTTATTATCTACAGGAGAATATAAGTTAATTTCATGGATTAAATCGTTTGTTTCCGGTTGTTGTGAATATATCTTAGAATAGAACAGCATGCCATCACTATATGTAAGTGTGTCACATGTGATATTGTTAACTATAAAAATTTGTTTTGCGGAATTTTTGATGATATAATTTGAAATAATAGAATCTTGATTTTGCTGTGTTTTAAGAATGATTAGTGTGTTTTTTATTTCATATTGGCAAAGCATGGTTGTATCGAATTGTATGTCTATGTTTATGTTTGTTGTGCTATCCCCCCATTGCCTATATTCACAAATAGAGTCATTTATAAAAGTTAAGGTTTCTTTCGTAAATTTCCACCTATAAAATTGTTTTCCTGACAATTGTACTATTTCTTCGTTGCTTGATAATTGTGTGTGGTTTCGCTTATTGTTAAATTCAAAAGCTTCCGAATAAGCATGTGCATATTCTGAAAAGTTGTTATATGTCAGACTATCTTTCAAATATGCATCCTCTAATATAAATGGTATTGCAATTAGTGGTTGGTTTCTATTTCCTAAAAGAAAAAAATCATCATCCATAATAGTTATCGTATCATTACCTATATGATAAAAAAAACTTGAAACATAAGAAATATTTATATTTAAATAGGAGCAATAACCTGTTATCACGAAATAGCCTGGTGTTAATTTTTGAAATATTGGTGGCAGAGAGGAATCGTGCATATAAAAAATATTTAAATTAGGTTGGAAATTTATTTTGGACAAAATACGGTCATCAAATTTTTTAATTGTTGACACAGGATGCTTTTTGTTATATAGAATTATTATAGAATCTTTTTTATAATACTTGTAGCGACAAGTATCTGTATATGACAATGCTTCAAAACCATTTGGAGGGTAGAAACGTTGATTGTATATACAGGTGTTTCTGTTAATAAAATGCAGTTCATCTTGCTTAAGACCATAACAGCTGATGAATTTTTTTCCATTTAATTCTCCTGCAAAAGAAGAAAAATGAATGGCAAATAATATATATATGAATAATTTATTACGCATTAGAAAATGTTCCATAATATTGCAGAATAACCGATAGGTGGATATACTAGTACCGGAGACGAAATACTTCCGGTGGCAAGACTATTAACATAAAATGGTGTAATATTCCTAATACTTACAGGAAGAAGGTATCCCTTTTTATTATTAGGATTTTGACGTAAAATATTCATCGTTCCCGTCCATGCACATTGTGCCCTATATGCGTCCACTTCCTTATGTACACCATATCCAAATTGTATTAATGTGTTAAATGGTTTGCTTGTTCCGATAAATTTCATTTCACGCCTTGCAAACTGGCCTCCATGCCGTGCCTCATGAAGGACTAAACCCAGATTTCCAAAATTTACACTTATATTAATAATAGGATGGAAAGAGGCATTAAGACCACTATATTCTGTTGCCCCATCGTTTGTTGTTGTATTAATGAATCGATATTCGTTTTCCAAATCCATACGCATATCAGAAATATCTGTGAGGCTTTTTTGTAATTCTGTTATGCAATCAGATATATTTTGAGGCATATTGTCACCATACGTCGTTGTAAGCTTATCAATATGGGCTTGTATGTCTTTTTCAAAATTTTGTGCAGTTATTTCATTAGCTTCGTCGTAGTACATTCCCGTAGGATCTTTATACCCAACAGGGTCCCCGTTGCAATACAAATATGGTTGCGTGCCAATGAACTTATCTGCGAGTGGGTCAACGGACAGCCAGTCGCCGCTTACGGTCCAACGGTAACGGGCATCGTGGTTATCATATCCCGTCTCAGCGTCTCTCTCCTTGCCCGTAAATTTGAACCTCTCATCTATTCCGTAAGGCATCTGGTTGGCAACCAATTCTCCATACGGTGCATAGTGCAGGTACTGCACAAGATTTCCTTTCATATCCTTATGGTAATGTGGGTGACTTCCGTCTTTCTAATCATAAATATTACAAGGCTGATGATGCATGTGGCCTATTTCGTGTTGATGCGTTAATAATTCAGTCAAGGCAATTACAATAATGATAATAATTGTTTTCCTAACTTTTCATTTGTTTCTACGAATTGTCCGGTTAGCAACATAAATGCATATGTCAACTGAGCTTTTTTCTCTCCATTAGCAATCCCTTGAAGCAAAATATGTACCAATTCTTCCTTTTGCTCTATTGATATGCGTACTAAATCCATATCGGAGTAACCATTCAATAGATTTCTAAAACGTGTATATTCAGGAGACAAATCATCGGGTTCCGCAAGAATAGCATTAATCTTTTTATTTGTATCCTTATCAAAGTTAAGCATTTTTTCAGAGCTAGATACAACGAACTCTGTCATTTCGTAAAATCGCAGTTTTTCCTGCCAATCACTTGTCTCTTTCTTATTATAGTATAAGTATGGAATTAAATATCCACTGCGCGAGTGAAATCTTTCAATAGCATATTCAGCGGAATTTAATAGTATTAATGTCGCATATTCATAAGTATAAAGGAATACATACGCATTCTCAAGATAATGATTGATAAGATAGGTCGCTGTATCTTGAATTATTTTTTGTGATATATATTGTGCATATTTACAAGCATACAGCGAATCTTCCCACCCCGGATACCACTCATATTGTTGTGAAGAAGGCTCATATCTCAATCTTATTAAAGACAAGTAATTGTTAATGATGGTATTAGGATCTTGGGCTTCCGGACTGCTAACAATTAGAGGTATTACAGCAGAGTCCTCTCCTATGTGTTTCAAAAACGAGTATAGCGAATCTTGTTCAAAAAGAGTTGCTTTTAGTTGAACAATTGTGCAGAGTAAGAATATTGCTGTTACAAAAAACTTCTTCATAATTAGAAATTATCCTTGTAAATGTAATCAGTTTTTCCATTTATAGAAGTTCCTACAACTTCTCCATTTCTAAAAGCCTTCCACTGACCAGCATTTTCTGCTTTTTTTATTTCTCCTAAGGTGGTAACCTCACTTTTTGCGACTCCAACAATACGCGCACTTTCCCCACTTCCGGCAGCTTTTACTTCTTCTGTTGGAGCTAATATTGTCGCTTTCGGTAATAGTTCTGATATTTGCTTAGCAATAGGATTAATTCCCTTACCCGTTTCACAGGAGACTAAAACAATGACTATTGAAGATTTGTCTTCTATATTTTTCCAAACCTTACTATTGGATATTAAATAATCCACAAAACCTTCTGCACTCATATTTTCTTCTCCATATGGATACATTGATATTGAAGAGCCATGGGAAACAAAATAGATATGATTATCTTTCAAATCAACAATGTTGTTGCCTGCATCGTACAGAATTTTGTCATATATAGGATTCATTTTATTTATTACTTCTTCCCCATCAGGATCGACGTGCTTTATCGGCTCTCCGTTACAATACAAATAAGGTTGCGTGCCAATGAACTTATCTGCGAGTGGGTCAACGGATAGCCAGTCGCCGCTTACGGTCCAACGGTAACGGGCATCGTGGTTATCATATCCCG
>CAKZZM010000203.1 GCA_937885465.1 uncultured Bacteroidales bacterium | reverse complement strand
CTTCGGCGGGTAGTTGCGCGGCGATCATCTTCTCCACTTGTCCGAGTTGATAGGTTATCATTCGCATTTCGCCGCCTGTTTGGAACAGAGAGCAGTAGTTGCCGTCGGATTGGATATAGAGTATCTGACGGATACTGACCCGCAGCAAGTCGGTGGCGGTAGAGATACAGATATGCGAGTGGTCGTTGATCATTTCGGTGACAAAAGTACAAAATTGTTATGAAACAGACATTATCTTAATTGAGAAAATGTACGAAAGTAGGTGTGGCATGTACGAAATCGGCTTTTTACCGCTGCTGAGGTGGTTGTGGTTAGAACTGTCGGAGAATAGTTTGTTGTCGTTGGGTGATGTACGTTGTCGGTATGGCGGGTGACATCCGTCGGGGATTAGGCAGGCAGACGGCTATGAGTGCGGATTGTTCGCGGGTGAGAATAGCGGCAGAGGTATGAAAATACTGTTGTGCTGCTGCTTCTGCTCCGAAAATGCCGTCGCCCATCTCTGCCACGTTAAGATACACCTCAAGGATGCGGTCTTTGCCCCAGAGCAGTTCTATAAGCACAGTGTAATAGGCTTCCACTGCCTTGCGCAGATACGTGCGATGGGGTAGGCAAAACACATTCTTTGCCGTTTGTTGAGAGATAGTGCTGCCACCATGATGTAACTGCCCCTCTTGCAGTTCACGCACAGCACGCTCAATCCCTTCTGCCGAGAAACCGCCATGCTCGTAAAAATGACTATCTTCGGCGGCGATGACAGCATTCTGCATGTTCGGAGATATATCGCTTAGTTTGCGCCAATGCTGTCGGATACTGAGGTCGCGACCGCTGCCGATCGCCTCACACTTGCGTAGCACCATGAGCGGAGTGCGGGTGATGGGTACAAACCGCAATACCGCCACCTGCACAACGCTCAATATCATCAGCCAGCATAGAACGATACCGATATATCGTATAATCTTTTTCATGCACTCTATCTTATCGTAGCGGGCGGCCTGTCTCATCGATGAGGGTACCGAAACGAGAGAAATAGTCACCGAAGGTGGCAAAGAAGATATGTTGTGTCTGTGCTTCGATGTTATTAAATTGCGGGGGAGTGAGAATCTTGTATTGTCGGTTCATCAAGCCGCATTTGCCGTTATATGCCTCATAGACATAGCAGTTGGTAGGAGTATAAACGGGGTCACCGAATTTGTCTTTCTTGTCGGTCTTGTAGTTGAGTTCGCGGATACTGGCATAGATGACTTCGTACAACATCTTGCCTTCGTAGGAGAAGAGATGTTCGATGCCGTTATATTCGGTGGCGATGATACCTTCACTCCAGTCGATGGTCACATCCTTGTAATCGCCTTTTAGAACGGTACTCATGTCAAAGTCAAGCACCTGCCACAGGTCTTTCTTCTGTGTGTTGTAGAGACGATGGTTATAGTCCATCGATATCTTTTTGTACTCCGGTGGCAGTAACCAGTTGCAGGCGGTGTCTATCACGCCTACAAGGTCGGGCGTACCGTGTATGACGAGGTTGTTGTGGAAAAACACCAGTTCATACTCTTTGTGATACGGCATCCCCTCGCTATTCACTTGTGAGCCGTCGCGACGGAAGATGAATACACTGTCGTTGCGCACCATCACGCCGCGGTCGCATACAAAAGCCCATGCCTTATCGTAGGTTAGCGGAGTTAGCAACTCGGCGTTATTGAGGTTGATATAAGCGCGTTTACCCTCTTTGGCAAGAATACCGATACTGTCGGAACACGAGACATACAGCCAATCAATGTCCCTTATGAGTTTCTTGCCCGTCTTGGAGTCGTAGATATAATCGCCATGGATATAACGAAGTCCGGCGTTGCCGATACTCTCTCCGAGCAGTTTCTTCTTGAAGGGATACGCAAAATGTTTATAGACAGCTACACCTACAGCGGTGAGTACAACGGCTGCACAAATGGCAGCAAGCGAGATAAAAACAGTTCTTTTTTTCATGACTTTTGTGATATATTTTCATCACAAAAGTACTACTTGCGCTTTTTGCATATTAGAATCCTGTATGAACTATGGGGTGGTATGTATGAAAACTGATTGAGTCGGTAGATTCGTACAAAAAAGGCTATCTGTTTCTTGGGAGTAGGGGACAAGTTTATCATTATGCCGAAAATATGTAGTCAAACCGCCAAATATATGTATATTCTTCGTTCAATATTTTTAGATGGCTCTTTCTTAGCTTGGTCGTTTCATAATCACTCGCCTCTTTGATAATGTTCAAAATCGTGCGTAAAAGCAATATGTTTTGTTCAGATACGCAAACATGATTTATTTCTTGCAGCGCATCGATGTAAAAACTCTCCTGCGCACCGATAAAGCGGTTTAGATTGAATGGATCAAAAGGTGTCATATTTTATATTCCAATAGGCATTCGGTTTTATCTGCGTCTATGAGAGTGTCGGGTATTACTGATGACTGTATATGGTAACAGAATAACCGCTTTAGTTCGCGCAAACGTTTCTCTACAATACTGCCATACTTTCCAATACCAAATATCGGTATCTTTTGCATCATATGCGACAGGAGTATCATCAAAGAGTATTGCTCCATAAAAAACCGCACGCTGGTTGTGGAAATGTTGAGAAATAATGGTCAAAGAAGGGTAACTATAGCCCCACATACCACCATGCGTATTGAGAGAAGCAAAAGTACTCGTCCCGTGATAATCAATCGCCTCAACCGGCACATTAGCTTTTTTCAAATCTGCTAACATAGAATCCACTTCGTTATAATCCTCGTACAAATTCTCACCGGAAACAATAATATAATCGATTTTGCCTGCTTTGTACAAATCTACGGCTGCTTGCACACGAGCATCGTAGTACGGACTTGGTTTACTGCTTCGTCCTGTTCCGAGAAGCAAACCAAAAGTGTTGTGAGGAATAGAATCTATATCATCATAACAATGACCATTACTCACAATCACAACGAGCACATTGCAAGCAAGAACAATAACAACCAATAATGTGGCTACGATAGAAAGTATTATAATGCTTTTTCGTTTCATACTTATATGCGTTTAATCTATATTCCAATAGGCGTCCGGTTCGCCATCAAAGATGGTGTCGATGTCTTCATCCGAGAAACCGGCCATATCGTGGGTGTATGTTCCGGCGTACTCGTCTTCGTAATCATCGCAGTAGTACATAATTTTACCTCCTTTTACGATGCAAAATTACTGCGTTGTTGTGCAACCTATTTGCACAAGGGATAAAAATATATTTTATCTTGTTGTGCGTCTTTTTGTTCTATAGTTAATTCGTGCGCAAAGGTAACTTGTTTTTTGAAATCCTCAAATGTGGGACTTAATCCTTATTTGTGTGGAAGATACATGTGGAGCCTGCTGAAGTAGCAAAACAAATTAAATCAGCACGGTTTTAATCCTTGTTTTGTTGGAATATGGGTTGGGAGTTCTGTTAATACAATTAGACAAATAGTACCTAAATTAGAGTCTTAATCCTTGTTTTGTTGGAATATGGGTTGGGAGCTGCAGTGTGGCAATCAGACTTTGATTCAGCTACAGGTCTTAATCCTTGTTTTGTTGGAATATGGGTTGGGAGTGGTTAATAACAGGTTCTGGATGTTCAAAAATGATACTGTCTTAATCCTTGTTTTGTTGGAATATGGGTTGGGAGACCAGGAAGGTGGGAGCTAAACTCCACACACGAGTGGTGTCTTAATCCTTGTTTTGTTGGAATATGGGTTGGGAGGTGGTGTAAGTGGGGACTTTCGTCTCTCCTTGAAGTCTTAATCCTTGTTTTGTTGGAATATGGGTTGGGAGTCTATTCGCGTCTCAAAAGGAGCCGCGAAAACTCGATTTGTCTTAATCCTTGTTTTGTTGGAATATGGGTTGGGAGAGTTATACCGGCGACACCCTGGAGTAAATATCCCAGTCTTAATCCTTGTTTTGTTGGAATATGGGTTGGGAGAAGTTAGAAAGCTCATCGAAGATGAGCGGTCAGTAAAGTCTTAATCCTTGTTTTGTTGGAATATGGGTTGGGAGATATACCCGGCACGGGCATACGCAGCTCCAAGAGATTGTCTTAATCCTTGTTTTGTTGGAATATGGGTTGGGAGCCAACGTAAACGGGCGGTACTACACCGCCAGAACCAGTCTTAATCCTTGTTTTGTTGGAATATGGGTTGGGAGAGCACACTTGTAATGTGTTGTATCTTAGTGAGATATAAAATATTAGACTATAATTGTATAAAAAAAGTGTACCTTTTATGCTAAAATGCAACGCAAATATACAATAATAACAGAATTTCAAAGAACAATTTCAAAAATCACTATTATTTTCTAAAAAAATAAAGTGTTACGTGTATGTGTGATGATATCAACATCTATATTTTGCCCAATCACCTTCATTGCTTTAAGATAATCAGTACTGATTGGTACAACAAGAATGCTATCATTATTCTCGTATGCGGCTTGCACTTCGGTAAGATCTTCTCGAATAGTTTGGTATTTATCCATACTCAAATCCGCCAAGAAGATAGACTTCTGAACTCGTGTGCAACCCTTTTTCTCCAGGTACTTAACTACATAACGTCGCACCTTATTACTCTCGATATCATACATCACAAAAAATAACATATTACCTGCCGGACGCTTTTTATTGTTTATTATGGCTAAAATCTGCTGTACTCTATCACTAACTGACATCAGTTCCTCATCGTTGTTTATCACTCTATTAGGTGGCAACGATTCCATCATACCTGATGCTGCCAACTGACGCAATATTGACAGATAGTCTATTTCTTTTTTTCGGCGGGGCATAACTATAATGAGTCTAAATATAGTTGTATCAGTTCTTGCATTAACTGATTGAGTTCCTGATTTGTTCCTGTTTTAGGAGATTGTACCACTCGGAATCCGCGTTTCCCGAAGAACACATTACATTCCGCCTGTTTTATTCCTAAAGTTGCATGTATTTGTTTGCCATATTGTATATCACGAATGCTTTGAATTGTCAAATCCACTTCCTTTAAAAACTGCTCCAACCCATCCATTACCAGATTCAGTTGTTCCGGCACAAAGACAGGTGCTTTTTCTGCTTTGGTTTTTCGCAACTGAAGTATTTCTTTGATTCGCAGAATGGCATCTTTATCAGGTTCAGATGTGGTCGGAACGTCCTTATTTTCTATTGCAGTTGGTTGTGTTTCAAGATTTTTCTTGAGTTCGAACAATGCTTGTGGCGAATGTAAATCAAGATAGCCAGATATATTGACTTCAACTGGAATCGGGTTGAAATATACTTGTGGGTCATAACTCATAAAGCATGCCCTTGTAACATCGCTTGTTCGCATATCAACCACCTGCTCAAGACCATATTGTGCAGAAAATTGTTTAACAAATGCCTTGTAAAATAGAGAGAATATGCCATGGTCATAGCATTTCTCAGATAATTGAAATAGCAGTTTCAATCCGTCTTCGCTTGGAGAACAGAAACATAGTGCAACGCGCTCATCGTGCTTGAACTTATCACGCAAATCCGAGATAGACAGCCCCTTATCGGTTATGTGGTCAATATCAACAACAAAGCAATCGATGTATGCAAAGTTTTCTGTTCGTCGAAATGCCGGATTAAAAGTGCCGCAAACGAGATATGGTAATTGGCGTTTCAGTTCGGCATAGCGTTTAGCATCTATGGTGCGTATGGTTCGTAAATTGGCAATTAAAGTCTTGACTTGCGGAATAGGTTCTTTCAGAAGTAAGAAAACTTTTTCCACACTTGTGGGCTGAAGCCCATCGCTATTGCTTGTTATATTTTGTCCTGTATATAGCATATTACTGATATTGTTTGAATTTCTGTGCTAAGTTTTGGGTATATAATTTCAGATGTGTTAAGCGTGTGCGACTCAAGCCATCTATTTCGACCAATTCGTCAAGATAATCATTTACCGACTGAATAATCATTCGTCGTCCTAATCCTTCAAGCCAATAAGAGCCATCTTTTCTCACTGAGTAGCAATCAGAGGTGATGACTTGTTGACAGGCTAATCCATATACCACATAATCAATCCAAATGCGATACATTTCAATAACATCATATACCAACACGGGGCGATTATATTCATCTCTATGTAAAATACCGATATATGGGTCAATACCGGCACTGATTAATGCTCCTTCCACTTTCCCGTAAAGGATACCATAACCATAATTTAGACAAGCATTCATAGCATCCATTGCAGGGTGTTGTGTTCGCTGGCTGAACTGCATATATTCGGGCAAAAAGATATTCATCGCATCAAAATAAATATGTGATGCCGCCCCTTCCCACCCACGTAAGGTGGAAGCGATATCACGCACATTCTCTGCTTGTAAGGAGTCCACCTTGCGCTGGTAGTTCTGTAGTCTTAATATTGCCTTTTCTGCGATTTGTTGTTGTTCGGCAGTTTTGACCATGGTTAGCAACAGAGCCTGCTGATTGTGGATTTTGCGTGATATGACATCAGTAATCCAACGAGTAGCGTATCGAGATTGTGTAAATGCCAATTGCCCTTTTCTGATGGTGCTTATTGACCCGTATTTCGGACTCCATATACGTCCTTGAGGCTTGCCTTGCTTATCCACAAAAATGATTTCTATCTCTTTCTCTATCGCTAATAATACAGCATCAGATGTTATACTTGCACCGTTGCTTATTTGAATAGAGGAGATGTCATCGGCAGGCAGTCGTTGGCGCATTTGCTGCTGCGTGACAACAAAACCTTCGTTGTCACGATTAAGACTTGTGCCGAATGTGGAGAGAACAAGTTGCATAGAGTGCTAATTTATATAGAAATCCATAACACAATGGAAACATTGTTTTGCACGAGTAAGAGCCGTGTACATCCATTGATATGTATCTTTCACGGGATTAAGCATATAATTACGAGGAATATCGACAAAAACGTCATCCCATTCTCCGCCTTGGGCTTTATGGCAAGTGACGGCGTAGCCGTATGAACAGCGCAGTGCATTTAGGAAAGGGTCCTTTGATAATTTGTCGTTAAACTCTTGGGGCATTTTCTTCTGTGTAATTCCTTTATATTTCATTCTTATTGCAAAGTCGAGGAATAAACCGCTTTGCTGCACAGAACTCAAATTATTACCTTGAGTCAGCGTGTCGGTAATCAAAAGGGTACTATATTCTTTTTTCGTAAAACATTCTCTTACTCTAACTTCTGTAAAATGAATTGTAACCGAATTGTATGTATGTTTCAAATGAAATGTTTTATCAAAAGAGTTCCCGATTTTAAGCACTTCCACAAAATCACCGTTCATAAGTCCGGTAGTCAGTTGGTTTTGAATAACCATCAACAAATCACCTACGCAAATGGTCTGTTTGTATCCGTATGCATTTCGCACCATATTCGATATCTGCATACATTGCCTATTGGAGCGTGCTATATATATAGTTCGTTCATGTCCGTTACGCGACAAAGCATTAAAATACGAAGTAACCAATTGTTGTGGGGAACTATATAAGCATATATTTTTTCTTCCAGCGAAAGGTAATTTCCCCCATACTCTGCCATTTCCGTACCCGACATTCGTTTCCGGTGCTCTGCTGTATAAATTTCT
>CAKZZM010000202.1 GCA_937885465.1 uncultured Bacteroidales bacterium | reverse complement strand
TGAGTGGTAAAACAATTGAGAGTATTTTGTTCTACATTGGCACGCCAAACACAAGAGGTGCATGGACATCTAATTTTGAGTTCCGTTTGGCTGAGGTGGAGGAATCTTCTTTTACGTCCGCAGCGTGGAACTCTGCCTCCGGAACGTTAGTCTTTTCCGGTGCCGATTTGGACGGAACACAATCAACACTATTAATTGAGTTTGATACTCCGTTTACATATAATGGAGGTAATTTGCTTATTGATATAAGCTCTACCTCTAAAGGTTCATGGGGAAGGTCATATTTTACAGGTGTGACTTTATCAGGCGCAAGTGTCGAGGGTTATGATAGTTCAAGTGCGGCATCAGCATCTGCTACGCAACGTAACTTCCTTCCCAAGATTACCTTTGGGTACGGAGTGGTTAGTTGTGCTAATCCATCGAATTTGGTCATCTCTGATATAACGAGCAGTTCGGCTGCTTTGAGTTGGACGGCAGGTGGAAGCGAGACCGCTTGGGAGGTGACTGTTACTCCTGCCGGCGGCGAGTCCGTGGTATCGGTTGAGAGCACGGCTTCGAAATCTCTTACGGGGCTTGACCCTCAGAAGCAATACTCTGTTGGCGTAAGGGCTATTTGTAGCGTTAGCGACACTTCGAAAGTACTACGCGGGTCGTTCAAGACCGCCTGCGCAGGTATTGTGTCGTTGCCTTATAGAGAAGATTTCGAGAGCGTAACAGGCAGTTACGCTTTACCTGATTGTTGGGAGGGAATAAGGTATAACTACTACGGTTCCACCTACTATCCGTATGTCTATAGTAGTTCCTCTTCTTCGAATAATGGTTCATATTGTTTGTACTTCTCCGGAGGAGCATCTTCTTCTCTACAGATAGTTACATTACCTGTTGTTGATACGTCTCTTGATATGAACAACCTGAGGGTGCGCTTCTACTATAAGCACTATTATACTTCATCAGATTATGGTCAGTTGACCGTAGGTACGATGAGTGATCCGTCTAACGCATCCTCATTTGTGGCACAGCAGGTATTAGATAGGGTTTCATCGTATCAATTAGCGGATATTAGCCTTGAGAATGTACCTAACGGGCATCGCTATATTGCTATTAAGTATTATGACGGATATTATAGCGGTTCTGCCTATTTAGACGATATTGAGGTTTCGGCACAGCCCGCTTGTAAGACACCGTCACAGATACACGCTGTTGACAGTCTGGCTACAGCGACCTCTGCTGTTATAGCATGGGCGGGTAATGCCTCGAACTACGAAGTTAAGGTTGTTGAGGGTTCGGACACTATCATCCGTGACAATGTCAATGATGCTAAGATAGTGATTGGCGACCTCAGTCCTGCAAGACAATATACCTATACTATTGTAGTAAAAGGTATATGCGGGGACCAAGACGGCAATTCAGAAATAGCTTCTGCCGTGGTAACATTCGAGACGACTTGTGAGGTGCCTGCCGAATTGCCGTTCGTCGATGGTTTCGAAAGAGCGAAAGGTTCTGCTACCGTAGGTCCTAAGTGTTGGGATATTTTGAATGCTAACGAGGGTACATATACGTATCCGCATGTTTACATAAATAATAATTCAACTTATGTTCACTCGGGAAATACATCGCTTTATTTAGTATCAAGCGATAGCAAATACGCCTACGCTATCTTCCCGGAGTTCAATGATGACTTGAGTGACGCAGAGTTGTTCTTCTATTATAAGGACGAGAATGTAGAGAAGAGTGGTCGTTTGATACTCGGTTCGATGACAGACATCACCGATGAATCGACCTTCGATTCTATCTGTGAGTTCGAGCGTTCGGTATCTTGGAAACAGGGTTATGCCGAGATTCATTTTGAGGCGAATTCAGGCAAGCGACTTGCGTTTAAGTATGGCGGCGCGAACAATAATTTTTATCTTGGTATAGATGATGTTCTGCTTCGCAACATACCGAGTTGCAGAAGCGTGCAGGATATTCGTTTCTCGTCTGCGACTGCAACGACAGCCACTTTTGTTTGGACTCCACGTTCGAGCGAGACTGCTTGGAATGTAAGGTATGCGGTTAATGGTTCTACCGATACTGCTTCGGTTGCGGTTCAAACTGCGGAGGTTGTTGTTCCTAATCTGGCGCACTCTTCTATCCATAGCATCTTTATTGAGGTGCAGGCCGACTGCGGTGGCGGCGACATAGATGCTGATAAGGCATCGGCTGTGTTGTCGTTCCAAACGGAGTGCGACAAGTTCACCTTGATTAACGACTCTCTCCTGTTCGATTTTGAGTCTGCTTTCCTGCAGAATAATCCTCTTGCTCATCCGTGTTGGACTAATTGGATAGAGGGTGACACTCTCGATTTGAGTGGCAACTGGGCTCGCTCGACGAGCAATACTCACAATAGCAGCAATGGTTGCTTGTACCTGAACGGTACGCGTAATCGTTTGGACGCTATAGCTCTGCCGTTAGTTGAGATACCTGACGACAACAGAGAGGTGCAGTTCTTCGCCCGCACATCGAGTGCTTCTTATACTGCTGATACGCTGTTCGTTTATTACAACGGCAGCACGCAGTCGCTTGAAGGTGCTGTGCTTCTCGATAGTATCGTTCTCACAGCTAATTATAGTGAAGCACCTTATCGTTATCTCCTTCCTGCTGCACCTGACGGACTATACCTTATCTTTGTTGCAAACGCGGCGGGTAATGTATATGTTGATGATATTCTCTTCGACAACGCCCCGAGCTGTCTGCCGGCATACGGTCTGCAACTCGCAAGTGTGAGTGCTAAGTCTGTTGCCTTTGCTTGGTCAGCAGGTGGTGAAGAAGAAGAATGGGAAGTTGAGATACAAGGTCTTCAGTACGATGATGCAAATGGGGTTTATGTTGCTGATGCAGAGCAGACTATTCAAATTGGTTCTGTTAGTGAGCCGTTCCTTATTATAGGTGGTGCAAGCGAGGGTAATGATGAAGAGAGTTATGATATGGTGCCTAATACCACTTACAGCCTCGTTGTTAAAGTTCGCGCAAAGTGCGGTGAGGCAGAGGACGAGAAAGCCGTATGGCTCAAGCGTTCGTTTGATGTGCAGACGAATGTCGTTCCTGATGCTATGCCGTTTAGCACCGGCTTCGAGCAGGAGTTGAACGCCTATAACGAGTGGAAGTTCGCCAACACTACGAAAGACTCGTGGTTTATCGGCACGGCAACCCATAGCGGCGAGAGTGGAGAGAAGTCGCTATATGTAAGTAAGGATGGCGGTACGACCAATAACTACACTTCATCCTCATATTGCTTCTCTTGGGCATATCGTTCGTTAAGAGTAGAAGAGTCAGGCGAGTATAAGTTATCATTCGACTGGAAGTGCAATGCAGTATATTCTTCATCGTCATCTCCTTCAGCCGGTATGATGGTTGTGCTTGTTCCTGATTCGGTTGTTCCGCAATCATCTGCTTCAAGTAGCAGTTGCACTCTTGGTGAAATATCTTCCTTCTCACGTTCGACAACGGCAGCTGCAGCAGCTGAAAAGGGATATATCCTATTGACTAATCCTGATGGCTATAGTTCTTATCCTGCTTTGTTCTATGGTAAGAGTGATTGGACAAGTCAGTCGTTCACATTAGAGATACCCACAGCAGGCGATTATAAGTTATGCTTTGCATGGGTTAATTCATACACAAGCACTTATACTCCTGCGGCGGCGGTGGATAACATCGAGTTCAGCAAGAAGAATTGCGTTGATACAAAGAACTTAGAGATTAAGGCTTTATGCGACACATCGGTGGTTCTTGGTTGGAAGAATACGCATAGTTCATATTCAGTTAATGTTACGAGCGACAGTGTAGTGCTGTTCACTAATAGCAACTATGCAGATACAGTGCTGACGATAGACGGGCTGAGTGCTAATACCCTTTACTCATTCGATGTTACTCTTGTAGGAAACTGCGATGGTGGCGTACAGGGTGATCCGCTTGAGCAGTCGGTATCGTTCACAACCGAGTGTAATCCGTTCAGCACATTCAGTTATGAGGAAGACTTCGACTTCGTAAGTGCTAACAGCCTGCCTGATTGCTGGAAAGCTTCCGAGAGTTATGTATATGTAGCTTCAAGCAGCAGTAATGCTTATAGCGGTTCTCAGTATCTCTATTTATATGGTAGTGATAGTGATAATAGGTTTGCGGCATTGAGGAAGTTCTCGCTTGATTTGAACAATGCTCGCTTGACCTTCCGGTACAAACATTATTATTCAGGTAGCACCTATGCTCATTTGGTAGTAGGTACGATGAGTAATCTCAATGATATGAGCACTTTTGTGGCAATGCAAGAGTTAGATGTCGTGACGGATTACACGCAGGCCATTATCGACTTTGCCGATGTTCCTGCTGAGAATAAGTATATTGTATTCCGCTTGATGAATGGTACTTCTGCCGCAATGGTATATATTGATGATGTTGTGGTTACCGACAAGCCTTCTTGCTCGTTGCCGAAAGGCGTTGAAATTGCTTCTGCCGGTCTTCATGATGCAGTCTTGTCGTGGAGCGGCACTGCTGACAGTTATCATCTTGTTCTCTCCATAGGTGAGGTGCAGATAGATAGCGTCGTAGCAGGCAGTTCGTTCACCTTATCAGGTTTGCAATCATCTACTCAATATATAATCTCTTCACTCAGCATCAAGTCTGTCTGCGGAGAGGAGGAGTCAGATGCTGCTGTGAAGAGCAATCTGGTATTCCAAACGGAGTGCGAGAGTTTCGCTACAATGCCGTGGATAGAAGGCTTTGAGGGAATGACGGTCGGTAGTGCAACTGAGGGTCCTGTTTGCTGGGATATAGTGTATCCGGCGGCTGGAGACCATGCTAATGCATTCGTCAATAACAATTCAAGTTTTGTATCGTCAGGTTCGAAGAGTTTGTTCTTCCGCGATGGCGGTACGGGCAGATATGTATATGCCGTTATTCCTGAGATAAGTGTTGCCCTCGATGGTTACGAGATTGTGTTCAACTATAGGCATGAGAGCTTAGCGAGCAGCGGTTATCTTGATTTCGGTTACATGACCGATTTGTCGGACACCGCAAGTTTCGTATCTCTCCGCTCTTGTGAGCGTAGCACTTCGTGGACCGAGGTTGAGCAAGATTTGTCGTCCGTGCCGTCAGGTGCACGCCTTGCCTTCCGTTATGGTGGCACAGGTTCTCAGAGTTGGTACTTAGGTATTGACGATATAAAGATTCAGGAGATACCTGCTTGCGCAAAGGCACAGTCGCTGCAGTTAGAAACTGTTGCTGCTCACTCTGCTGTCTTCACATGGCAGACTGAGGCTCCGAATACTAAGGTATTCTATTCAGTTGGTGACGGCGAGCGTCAGGAGACTATTGTCAGTGCGCCGACATTCACCATCGACGGATTGGATGCAGAAACAAGTTATAGCGTAAGAATCTCTGTACTTCCTGTATGTGAGGGAGACGATGAGGCTTTGGATACCGTTTCTTTGACATCGTCGTTTACGACGCCATGCGATCCGATAGAAACTTTGCCATGGGTTGAGAACTTTAATGGTATTTCAAGCGGCATACCTGCTTGCTGGGATAACTCAGAGGGGACGAGTAGTGATAGTTACAAGTGGTCGTACAATTCAGCCGGTTATACGGGTGCATGTCTGAGATTTGACTCTTATAATAATTCAAGAGGCAATACTAATGTTCTTGTTTCACCGGATATTGTTTTGCCTGATGAGGCAGCCGAACTGACCTTCATGTGTAAGAATCCTGCCGGAGGTGCGTTCTCAGTGCTTATCTCCGTTGATGGCGGGGAGCGAGAGACGGTGCTGTCGGACTTGACAAATATTGCCGATTGGACTAAACAAGAGGTTGATTTGTCGGAGTACGCAGGGCATGTTGTAACCTTCTATTTCCATGGTACAAGTAACTATGGTCCCACAGGTGCTTATTTGTATCTTGATGATGTGCAGGTTCGCGAGAAGCCTGCTTGCGGTGGTGCAACAGATTTGCAGGTTAATGCTGATGCTCAGACCACGAGTAGCATAGGCTTCAAGTGGACATCTGAGGCGGCGTCGTTCAAGGTAAGTTATGTTAGCAGCGACGGCACTATCATCGGTGACGAGGTAGTTAGTGAACCTAACATCACTATCGGTGGTCTTGAGTCGAGTCGCGGTTACACCTTTACGGTTGATGTGGTAGCCGTTTGCTCAGAGGCAGCGGAGGCTGTTGATACTTTGCGTGCTACTCTCACAGCGGCAACTGTGTGTGAAACCATTTCTGCTCTGCCTTGGAGAGAGACCTTTGAAAACTGCGAGTCCGGTTCGGGCGTTCTGCCATATTGCTGGAGCAGAATAGGTTCATCGTTGGTATATCCGTATGTGTATTCATATAGCAGTTCTGCTTATCAAGGAACGCAGAGTCTCTATTTCTCTGGTGGTGGTTCAACCGTAGAAACGGCCATTATGCCGGAGATGACAGCAGATCTGAGCAATGCCCGTATTCGCTTCTATTATAAAAGTAGCGTAACCGGCTATTCTAATTACGGAAAGATTATCTTAGGTGCTATGTCAGATCCGTTGGTTGAAAGTACCTTTATTGCGATTGACACTTTGGCTCAAGCCGGTTCGTATGTCGAATACGAGCATGTGTTGTCTGCTGTTCCTTCAACGCACCATTACTTGGTACTGAGATATGCCGGCGGTACATCTGACTATGGTTCTGCGTATGTTGATAATATCGTAGTTGACGAGATTCCGTCGTGCTATCCTGCAAGGAATTTGCACGCCGTTGATTCGCTTGCCACAACGAGCAGCGTTACTATCGGTTGGAATGCTCCGGCAGGTGCCGACGAATCGACCGCCTATCGCATCATTGTGAAGGAGGATGGTGTAGTGCTTAACTCAGCCGCTTACTGGTCAGACACGACATATATCATCACTGACCTCGCTTCGTCAATGACTCACAACCTTGCAGTGGAGGTTTATACCGTTTGCGATGATGGTGTAGAGTCAGAGGTGTTGGAAGGCATTGTTGCAGCATCTACTCTCTGCGAGCCTATAAGCACCCTCCCATGGAGCGAAAGTTTCGAAACGATGGAGTCGTATTCAAGTGTACCTACTGTAATCGTTGCTCCTATATGCTGGGATGTGTTGAATGCTAACGATGGCTCATATCCGTATATTTATGTAAGGAATACAGATGGGTATAATGGAAGTGATTATGTAAGGACGGGTAGTAACTACCTATTCTTCCACTCGAGCAGCAGCAGAGATGGTTATGCAATATTCCCTGAGTTCAGTTTCGATTTGTCAGAGAAGCAATTAACCTTCTCTTATAGAGACGAAGATACGAGTAAGAGCGGAAAATTGTATCTCGGTTATTTAACTGACATTACATCGGAAACAACATTCGTTCAAATAGGAGGGGAATTTGAAAGAAGCACTACGATGGTTGAGAATGTTGAGGTTATTCTGCCTGAAATACCTGAGGGTGCACGCTTGGCATTCAAGTATTGTCAGCAATCACAGAATTATTATCTTGGTATTGATGATATCAGTATTACTGCACCGGATGATTGCCGTAAGCCGTCTGCCGTTGAGTTAGGCGAGGTGGGAATTAATTCAGCCGCCTTCTCATGGCAGGGTAATGCTTCTGAGGGTTACAATGTAGAGGTTAGCATCAATGGCGATTCCGTTGCAACGGTAGTTGTAAGCGATCCTGCTTTGACGATTGACACTCTCGCTGCAAACACGGCGTACACCATTGACCTTAAGATTAAGGGTTTCTGTGGTGATAATGGTGAGTCAGCCGTTCGTGAGGTATCGTTCAGTTTCACTACACTATGCGAGCAGATAGCAACTTTGCCATGGGTTGAGAACTTTAATGGTATTTCAAGCGGCATACCTGCTTGCTGGGATAACTCAGAGGGGACGAGTAGTGATAGTTACAAGTGGTCGTACAATTCAGCCGGTTATACGGGTGCATGTCTGAGATTTGACTCTTATAATAATTCAAGAGGCAATACTAATGTTCTTGTTTCACCGGATATTGTTTTGCCTGATGAGGCAGCCGAACTGACCTTCATGTGTAAGAATCCTGCCGGAGGTGCGTTCTCAGTGCTTATCTCCGTTGATGGCGGGGAGCGAGAGACGGTGCTGTCGGACTTGACAAATATTGCCGATTGGACTAAACAAGAGGTTGATTTGTCGGAGTACGCAGGGCATGTTGTAACCTTCTATTTCCATGGCACAAGTAACTATGGTCCCACAGGTGCTTATTTGTATCTTGATGATGTGCAGGTTAGTAAGTTACCTAACTGTCGCAATCCGCACGACATCGTTGTTAATGCAAGCACTAACGAGGCTGTTATATCATGGCAGGGCGATGCTGCGCAGTATAAGGTTAATGTGAAGCAGTATGTTGCAGGTGAGGGTAATAAGAGCGTCATCACCGACTCTATTATCAGCGAGCCGAGCATCACTATGAGCGGTCTTGTTCCTGCTACTCAGTACCAATATACTGTTTCCGTACAGTCGCTGTGTGACGATGATGAGGAATCAGAAGTCGTAAGTCAGTCGCTCATTTTCCACTCTGCTTGTGAGGCAATAGCAGTTACTGCAGATAGTCCGTGGAGTGAAGACTTTGAGGATATGACTTCCGGTGACATGAGTGATGTATGTTGGGAGGATAAGCATATTTCCGGCAGTGCTACAGGCTTATGGAGAGTATCAAGCGCAGGCACTACCTACTCGCCGACAGGTGGTAAAGGTGTTTATCTGAATTATCAGTCAACAGGCAACAATGTTATTCTTGCCACTCCGCTGATAGATGTGCCTGAGGCAGGTGAGTATGAGGTACACTTCTGGTTCTTCCGCAATGCTTCTCATGCATCTTACCCGAATGAGGTATTGCAGGTATGGAGCGGTGCGTCAGTTGATACCGTTACTGCTCAGAAGATTGGCGTATTGCATCATGGTTATGCAGGCGAGCCTCAGGAGGCAGACGGTGCCAATTGGTACGAGTATTCGTTCACTCTGCCGGAGGCCGGTGTGCAGCGCATATTGTTCGAGGCTGTTTGCACTAATGGCTATGCATTCTATCTCGATGATATTGAGGTACGCCGCATTCCGCCATGCCATAAACCTGCTGCATTGACGGTTGACTCTGTGGCAGCTACCGAGGCATGGTTGAGATGGGAAGGCAATGCTGAGCAGTATCAGGTAGTAGTTGCCGTTAACGGAAGCATACTTGACACTATCTATAACGGTGTTGTAGAAGGCTCTGTTCTTCACATTGATAGTCTTGAGGTCGAGACGAGTTATAGTGTAGCAGTCAGCGTACAAGGTCTCTGTGGTGAGGACGGCAATTCAGAGATGTTAGAGCGCAGTCTCTCATTCAGCACAACGGCTCTATGTCCTGAGGTTAAGAATATCCGTTTGTTCTCATTAGGAGAGAACGAGGCTGTTGTAACTTGGGATAACGGTGGTCAGGAGAGTGAGTGGCACGTGATGGTCGTTAATACGAAGTCAAGTCCTGCCGATACCGTCTATAACGATATGTGGCAGAGCCGCGCTTACTCTATCAATAACTTGCAGCCTAACACCGCTTACTCTTACCGCATAGAGGTTATGTCAGTCTGCGGAGATGAGGATTTCGCCCGTGTTGTAAGTCAGACACTGACCTTCACAACGAAGATGCCGGCCGAATATACCGAAGAACTTGCGCTTGACGAAGAGTTCGTGGTTGACTTCGACGATGCTGAAGAGCGTCAGAAATGGGGCTTCCTCGGCGAGGACGACACTAACCACTTCATCTTCGGTAACGATGTAGATGCTCTTGTGGGTGATGCAGCAACGGGTCTGTATGTAACGGACAATGATGCTGACTACGAATATAACGTAAGCAGCAATTCGGCTTCCGCAGCGTTCCGTCTGTTCAGCGTCAGTGCCGATACAACAGATGTTGAGGTTAAGTTCGAGTGGCAGGCTAATGGTGAAGTTTCCTCTTATGGAACCGTGTATGACTATGGTCGTGCATTCATTGCAGCAGAGTCGGAAATGGTAGAGCATGATGCTTCGTCGCATAATATTGTAGCAGGCGGAACAACCATTAGCGGAAATAATGATGTAGAAAGTATTGTTTCGCTTAAGAGCGAGTCATCTGTTACACTTAATAATAAGAGTGCCGGAACATGGACTTCTGTTGACGAGACTATCACTCTCACTCATAGTGGAACATACCGCTTGTTCTTCATGTGGAGAAACGATAATTCTTCCGGTTACCAGAACCCGTTCGCAGTGGGCAATATCAGCCTGAAGGTTGTAAGAGAAGCTTATGATTCTCATGTATCGCTTGAGGATATCAGCGGTAACTCAGAGACGGATTTGGTTATTAAGTTCATCCACAACGGACAGGTTTATATCAACTACCATGGTGTTATCTTCGACTCCACCGGTAAGCGTGTAGAGATTAGATAATAGTCCGCGAGGTTTGAAGAGAATATTCTCTCAAGCATATTTCGAGGGGAGGCATCGGCAACGATGCCTCCCTTTTTCTTGCCTCTCTAAGGTTCCGTATTTTCCGGTTTTTTCGGAATTTCTATATTTTTTGTACCTTTCGGATTTATAGTATAATTATTCACTAAAAATGATAAAAAGAAAGCAAAATTGCCGTTTTGCTTACTTTTTTTTAGTAAATCGCGCTTTTTTCTTGCATAATGTAGATAATTTTAGTAATTTTGCGACACTTATGCGCTTTTTGCGTCGGGTTGTAATTTTTAGAACAGAAAACCTCGCTCGCATAACTCGCGAGCACATAACTCTCCTTTGCTGAAGATTAGGAAGTGAAACTCGTGAGGTTGAGAAGAGATATTAGTCAGATTATGAAGAGATATTTACCTATATTCAAGATATGTGCGTTGCTCGCCGGTGGTATGTTATTGCCGTCGTTGCGGGGTTCGTTCGTGATAAACGCCCAATCGGCAAATGCTCCTTCGACAAGCATCACCTTGCCGTACGATTTCGGTTTTGAGGAAGACTCTCTCGGCGTGGTAGAGATTCAGAACTGGGTGCTCAACCCCGGTAGTGATGCGCAGAATGACAGTATCGACAAGTGGTGCGTGGGTACTGCCATGCGTAGCGATGGTCAGAGAGGTCTCTATATATCTAATGATGGCGGCGAGACGACTAATTGCGGAGCGCGGTCGGCAGGCTCTACTAATCAGAAGATAATTCAGTTCGCTTACCGAGATGTGCAGTTATCTGACGGCAGATATTATGTCTCTTTCGACTGGATATGCCCTAACATGAAGCTTTATGCCGGTTATGTGCAATATACAGATAGCGTTAATGCCCCCGGGTCAATGGCGGAGAATATTACCGAGCAACTTGGCTCAGACCAGTTGCCGCGTATCGGTACGCCTCGCGTTGGTCCTAACACGGGTGCTGACACTTGGCGTAACGACTATTTCACGATGACGGTTCAGAACCCTGCCGACACATCCCATCCGCGTTGGTACAGGATATATTTTGCTTGGATAAACACTCAGCGTGATTCTTGTCAGGCAGGTATCAGTTGTGCTATTGATAACGTGCAGATACTGAAGGACGGTTGCGAGGCACCTCATAACTTCGACGGTGATGTGGAGGATTGCGATCATGTGGTGTTCACGTGGGTGGGCGGTGCTTCCCGCTATCAGTTGCAGTATAGGCCGTTAGGCGGCTCGACTTGGCGAAATCGTATGGTTAATAATGCCGAGACGAGTTACACCTTCCAAGGTATGAACGAGGGAAACTATGATTTCCGTATTCGCGGTATATGTTACGAGAAAGACGAGGCGGGCAATACGATTGACACTATTTACAGCCCGTATGTGTATTTGAGTAACTTCAATGTGTTCTGCCCTGAATTGCACTGTATCAATTATATTAATATAAAGGACACTAATGTTGCCATTTGTACCTATGGTGTGTCCAATGACAGTTATTATGGTTCGGAAACGACCCCGTATCAGAATCGCGGTTGCGTCGATTACGGTTGGGACAATATCAATTCCCGCCATACCGTTATTTGGGACACATTGGCAACTGACCCGCGCACAAACGGGCAATTGCGGATGGTGCCGAGCGGTGCTACAGCGAGTGTGCGCCTCGGAAACTGGGATTATCATAATGGTACGGAGGCTATAACTTACAAGTATGTGGTTGATGCCGATAATAGTATCCTGCTTATCAACTATGCCATAGTACTCGAAGAGCCGAGTGGTCACGGAGAGGATGGTGTGCCTCGTTTTATCATTAAGATTAAGGATGAGAACGGCAAAATGATTGACGCGGTGTGCGGTATTGTTGACCTTAACTCGGAGTCGAAAGGCGGTACGGGTTGGGTAACGGTACCGAGTGCCGATTATTCGTACGAGAATATCGTTTATAAGGATTGGACAACCCTTGGTTTGAATCTTGACCCGTATGTAGGTAAAACTATCAATATCAGCGTTGAGACTTTCGACTGCTTCTGGGGCGGGCATTATGGCTACGCCTATTTCACTATGGATTGCCAGACCGCTCGCATCAAGAATACCGCCTGCGGAGCACAGCAGTCGATGAATGTCATTGCGCCTGAAGGCTTCCTTTATTCGTGGTCTGCTAACGGGCAGGTGCGTTCGACAGAGCGTCAGGTGACCATACAGAGTACCGACCCGACCGACTGGATTTGTACGCTCACCTCCACGGAGAATGAAAACTGCTCGTTCGAGTTGTCGGTAAACACAACGGCGCGTTATCCGCAGGCAGAGATGCAACTCACATACTCTCCGCTTAACTGCGAGAACCGCTATGAGGTTACCAATACAAGCTATATATGGACCAACGAGGACGGCGTTCGCAACGAGCATCGCGATGAGGTGTGCGATGAGTTTGAGTGGGACTTCGGTATAGGGGATGAGGGGATAACCTCGGAAGCCAATCCGGGTTACATAATGTTCCCTGAAGAGGGCGGCACTTTCCGCATAAAATTGTCGGCGATGATAGGTATAGGCGATGGTTCATGTCGTTCGGATATAGATACGGTTATCGTTGTTCCGAAGATAGGCGATACGCAGATCGACACTACCGTTACTATCTGTCTCGGCAGTTATTATGAGTTCCACGGCGAGAGGAAGTTCCTTGAAGATCCGGGTGAGGCAGATTATCTGTACCAAGGTCGTGATCCGCTGACGGGCTGTATGTCAAACGACAGGTTGCACTTAGTTGTAGTGCCTAACTCAACCACTCTTCTTCCTGACACTACGATATGTTATGGTGAGACGGTTGTCCACGGCGAGTATTCGCGTGCAACGACGGGTGACCTTGTGCTGAGGCTGAATAACCAATACGGCTGCGACAGTTTAGTGGTGCAGCATGTAGATGTGTTGGCTGCTATAGAGCCTGAGTTGGCATGGCAAGAGATAGATGAGGAGCATGAGTTTGCGTCGATAGCGGTGACGATGCCGGGCGACTCTACCTGCACTTACTTCACTTTCGAGGGTCAGACCTACACTTCTTCCGTTGTGCTTGACGACCTGACGGGTGGCGACTACGAACTTGTGTTCTACAACGATTTCGGGTGTGCAGTGACGGAGATAGTGTCTCTGAAAGCCGGATGTCTGAGGAATATGGTGTTCCAGCGTTGGGATGATGTTCTCTCTCTGAAGAATGCCGATTATAACGGCGGTCTCACTTTCCGCTCTTATCAGTGGTGTAAAGGCGGCGAGCCTATCGAAGGTGCTGTTAAGTCGTATTATTACCAGGCGGGTGGTCTGACTGCCGGTGCCGAATACACGTGCCGAGTTATCATTGAAGACGGAACGGAAGAGGGTAAAGAGGATGAGACATGTCCGTTTGTGCCATCGTTGTCGGCAGGTGCTCCCGCTGTCAGTCCCACTCTGCTGCATGAAGGCGAGGTGCTGACGGTTAGCGTGCCCGAAGAAGCAACAGCAATATGCTATAGCACTATGGGCATGCGTATGTTCGAGACGGCATTGCAGACGGGAGATAACTATTTGCAGATAGCCTTGCCGAAGGGTGTATATGTGCTGACAGTGCAGATGTCAGACGGAGATCGGCAGTTTAGAATAGTGAAGAATTAAGGCTTATGATGAGGTATAGTAGCAAATATATATTGTTGTTTTGTGCTGTTGTGATGTCGTTCTCGGCAATGGCAGCACCGGCGAAGAAGAAAGGCAGTTCTGCCGGCCGTAACACAGACCTGCATTATGTTGCGATGTGGGGCGGGGCAGGCTATTCGGGATTATTAAACAATTTCTCTACCGTTAATTTCGATTCGGGTAGTGGTGTGCAGAACACTTTCGATCCGAGTTTTGTGGGCGGTGGCGGCGGCTTGATAGGTGTCGGTTATGAGTTGCACCACAGGCGCTTTATGTTCCGCATAGGTCCTGAGTTCAGATTATTCTCTTCGCTCGACAAACTGAATCACTATAGTCTTGATGCTGATGGTCAAAAGATACCTGCCTCGTATGATGTGGTGCGGAATGATTACAGCACAATGACGCAGCATTACACCTTCACTAACCTGCGCGAGAATCAGTTGGTAGGGCAGGTTATGCTGCCGATAATGTTCGGCGGAAACTTCGAGAGGTATTATTTCCTTGCGGGAGCGAAGATAGGTTATAATGTGTTCGACATGTGGCACCAGCGCGGTAGTCTGACCACCTCTGTTACGGAGCAGATGGGTATCGAAGATTGGACTGATGTACCGAGTCACGATCTTGTTACTGTTTCTTCGATTGTAGATCACCCGATGTACGCAGGTACGGCCAAGGGTCGCAACAGCATAGGCGTAGGT
>CAKZZM010000201.1 GCA_937885465.1 uncultured Bacteroidales bacterium | reverse complement strand
TCATTATTAATATTTTAGCAAGACGATTCTCACAAGGTTTCCGATTATTAAGATTTGGACATATTACCAGCATCTGCCTAACCTCTGCGCAACATACGCGCAAGGTACGCTGAATTACTGTTAGCTGAAAGGGAGAAAAAAGATGTTTGATTGTTAATGTTGAGTTCCTTCTGCCTTTGGAACCACGAGGATAGCGGAGACGCATACGAAGCACAAAAGCTAAAGAAGAAAAGAAGAATGGAGGGATGAAGTTAATTCTACTTGTAAATATCCTCAATTATCAAGAATCCCACACGCAAACCGAAATGACCCGGGTCTGAATAATTATTATAATCCTCTGTCAATTCGTTTATTCCTGTGTAATTATGTACACGTGAGACTCCAAAGATTTCCCGCAATAGTTTCAAATCTTGTGGATTGATCTCTGGATTAGTGTAACAATAACCGGGCGAAAGAATAATATGAAAGTCTGTCCCCTTCTCGTCCAATATAGCTCGCATATGCCTTAGTTGTTTTTCAAATTGCTTCGAAATAACAGGCTTTGATATAGATACCTTGTAACCGGAATGCTCTATCGTTGAGAAAAAAGTTGTGCGCGTCATTTCTGTACAATGCTTCAAACTATCTTGTGCCGGTAACTCTGTATAATTAAAAGCACATGTATTATCCCAATCGTTTGTTATAGTATCAGAACTGCACGCTTCCTTTACACCATGAATTCTATTCTTAATGCTCTTGTACCAAAGTGTCGGTTTCTGTATGAAGTTGAAAAACTGAAAGGCATTATATGTATATTTTGAATGTCCGGTAAACATGTAGTGCTTCATAGACAAGGCTTCTTTAGGAAGTTGATTGCTGCTAAATGTCCCAGGGATGTCGAACATAATTAAGGCATTCTCAATAGGGATGTTATGTTCGTTTAGATAGTTCATCTTTAACTCGATGCCTGTTAAACTTTCACCCCATGCTTGAAATAAAAATGGTTGTGCACCTTCCGATAAATAGGTTTTCCACTGATAAGTATTCATTCCGCCACCACGCGAACTACTGAATATAAAAGAATTATAGTGATAAGTGGGATAGTTTCGAAGAAATAATTCTGTAGAAAGATATTCACGGTTCGTTGCATCCACGTCATTTATATCAAAAGCATGGATACAACGAAATGGGTCTGTCCATAGGTATATAACAATCATAATTACTAAAGGAATTGCAATGCCGACAAATATAGTTTTAATAAATTTTTTCATACCAAATTAGAATTGGAAATAAATAAATGATTGACTGTTACCTGCAAATTCCAGCATACAGAGGATAAGAATATAGATCACTACAAATCGCGCCCATTGTGGAATATGAGAAAGGGAGAACGGATGTTCTTTACTTCTATCAATCCATTCTACAATCAGCATCACTACAATGAAGAATAGTGTCCGTTTGAGACCACCAATTATCATTGGGATTGTAAACAAAGATGTATTACCTAATCTGCAAACATATTCCATTGCTTGTGTGATAGTCTCTGCTCGAAAAATAATCCAGCCAAGAACAACGAGAGCAAAGGTAAAGAGGATTTGGATTGCTTCTTTCCATGTCGGGAAAAGGCGTCCTTCGGCGACTTGGTTGGTGTATTTACGGTTCTTGCCAAGGAGAATGAGAGGAAGGAATAGTAAAGCATGGTATGTTCCCCATACAATAAACGTCCAGTTGGCACCGTGCCAAAAGCCCGAAAGAAGGAAAATGACAAAGGTGTTTCGGACAATAATCCATTTCTTGTAGCGGTCGGGATTTTTGATGTGTGCAGGGATTTCCGGACGGCTGCCACCAAGAGGAATATAAACGTAATCCCGAAACCATGTGGTAAGAGATATATGCCATCTTCTCCAGAACTCCGCTATGTCACGCGAGAAATACGGATTATTGAAGTTGCGCATCAGTTTGATACCAAACAGTTTGGCTGTTCCGATGGCGATGTCTGAGTAACCGGAGAAATCGCCGTAGATTTGGAATGTAAAAAGGATGGCTGCTAATAAAAGAGTAGAGCCGGTTTGTGTATCGTAGGTTGCCCACACTTGGTCCACATAACTGGCGCAGTTATCGGCAACTACAATTTTCTTGAACAGCCCCCAAAGGATTTGTCGCATTCCGTCCGTGGCTTGGTCGTAAGAGAATGTGCGTTTGTTGAGGAACTGCGGCAAGAGGTTGGTGGCGCGTTCAATAGGTCCGGCAACAAGTTGTGGAAAGAAAGATATAAAAGCGAAGAATGCAATAATATCTTTGGTTGGTTCTATCTTTCCCCGATAGACATCTATAGAATAACTGAGGGCTTGGAAGGTATAGAAGGAAATACCGACCGGAAGGATGATACGCAATAAGAGGCTGTTGGTGTAGATGCCGAAGAGTTGCCCGAACTCCGAAACGAAGAAATCGTAGTATTTGAAGATGCCGAGGACGGTAAGGTTGATGACGATGTTGGCTATCATCCATGCCTTGGCTCTTTTGTTGTCCACAGATGAAGTAGATTTGCCGATGAGCAAACCGCTGCCCCATGAACAAAAAGAGGTGAAGGCGATGAGGATGAGGAATCTCCAGTCCCACCAGCCGTAGAAGACATAACTGGCGATGAGGACAAACGCGTTTTGCAGACGCAGTTTGAGTGTGTCGTTTATTTTTGCGTAGCCTATCGCCCAATAAATGAGGAAGACGAGCGGCAAAAAGAAAGCAAATTCTATTGAGTTAAATAACATGAAAAACGTGAGACTTGTCGGCTTCAATCTGGATTGCTGAGGTTCTGGAACTTACCTTAATCTGCCAAATATCTACTGAACAAGGCTCACGCTTACGCATGAGCACTCAAAAGCCTTGT
>CAKZZM010000200.1 GCA_937885465.1 uncultured Bacteroidales bacterium | reverse complement strand
CAACTTTCTGTAGGGTTTAGACACATAGGTAGTCAACCAAAATCAGGAAACTACACCATCGCAAAATCGTCCCCAACTTGTGGACGATTTTATCGAGCGGGTTACGGCACGGCTACAGCAAGATATATTTTCTATTCCTTGGGGACATCATCGCTACATCATTGACAAATGTTCTTCTGACCCGAACAAGGCTTTGTTCTATGTGCAACAAACGATTGAGAACGGTTGGAGTCGTGATATGTTGCTTAATTTCTTAGGCACAGATTTATATGAGCGTTCAGGGAAAGCACTGTCCAATTTCAAATACACTTTACCT
The DNA here is from genome assembly GCA_937885465.1 of uncultured Bacteroidales bacterium. Classification (GTDB taxonomy): domain Bacteria; phylum Bacteroidota; class Bacteroidia; order Bacteroidales; family Paludibacteraceae; genus Colicola. The sequence continues at coordinate 2,971 of CAKZZM010000200.1, read as the reverse complement.
GCCGAAGAAAGCGATCTTGCGCAAGAGATTACGCGCGACCCTTATAATTTTGCTTTTACGGGAATAACGGGCAAGTATAATGAACGCAAACTGAAAGACGCTTTGCTGCATAATATAACGAAATTCCTATTGGAATTAGGGACGGGTTTTGCGTACATTGGAAAGGAATATCGTTTGCAGATTGAAGACAAAGAGAAATTCCTCGATCTTCTTTTCTATAACTTGAACTTGTCTTGCTATGTGGTGGTTGAGGTCAAAATCGGAGAGTTCGATTTTGCAGACGCAGGGCAGTTAGGCGGCTATGTAGTGGCTTGTAACCATTTGCTGCGCAAGGAAGGACGAGACAACCCGACTATCGGTTTGCTTATATGCCGTCAGAAGAGTAACACCCTTGCTCAATACGCATTGGAGTCAAGCAGCCAACCTTTGGGCATTTCGGAGTATGAACTGCAAAAACTCTATCCGGCGAAGATAGAAGGTACTATGCCAACCATTGAGGAAATAGAAAACGAACTGAATGAAACGAATGACTAATACCTTATGCAACTAATTTATAATCAACAAATTACCCCCCCCCATGCGAATGGGTGCAAGGTAAACAAAACCAATACATTCGCAGCGTCATAGGCGGTGCGTGACTTTATGTCACGTGCCGCTTTGTCGTTTGTAATAACAGAAACTTAATACATAACAATATCGCGTATGAGAAAACATTTCTTTTTGGTACTCGGATTGCTGATGGCAGTCGCGGTACAGGTTTGGTCAGCAGATGCAGTTTACACATTGACAGCAGTGCAATCGACCTCCAATACGAATTACGCACAGAATTACAATGTGACAGTTGACGGAATTACATGGACAGTGCCCGGTAACCAGAACTTCAGCGGCTACTGGCGAATCGGAGGCAAGTGTGCCGGTAATTATTCCGGATGTACGAATGAAGTGCGCGAATTCTATTCGCAAAATCCGGTTCCCGATGATGTGAGCAGTATTGTGATCAACCACATGGGAGTCAGCAACTCTGATATCAATGTACGTTATGTGAGCGTTACGGTTGCGAACGATGCTGGTTTTACGGATGTAGTAGAGACTGTAAAAGTGACATCGTTGAATATCTCGTATAGTACGACCAATACAGCAGGTAGCTTTACGGTTACTCCCAAACTGACATCCGGGTATTGGCCGGCGGGTAGTTATTATAAGGTAACTGTCTGCGAGGATTTGATTAACAGCAATGCGGGTTTCAATTTCGTGTCTGCCACCTTTATGGGTGTCGATTATTCGGAGGCTGCTATCAGTCCTGCAGCGCTCAATCCTGCTACTTCGGCGAGCGACGTGATAAGTCTTATCTCGGATGTATATACGACAGCCACTCCCAATGCCAATTTCAATGCTACTTGGTACGCACCGCCCACATTGACAAAAGAGGTGATAACGGATGGCGATATAGCCAATATGATATACCATTATAAGGGTCTCAAAACGACAGGTACGCTACATTGGGAGTTGAATACGACTCTGAATCTCAGCCAGATGCAGTATCTTCATTTGGATGTTTATCCGGTGACGGCAGGCAGCCTGAATATAGCTCTATTATCCGATGGGGATGAGTTAACGAGTACGACAGCGGCAGTTACTCTAACTCAGAATACGTGGAATAATATCGTGCTTGATTTGGGTAGTCAATTCTCCGCCGCCACCCTCTTGTCTGTAAATCAGATACAGATAACAGCATCGGGAGCAACGATGGAGTTCTATCTGGGTAATGTGTATTTCTCCTCCGTTGCACCGCAACAGGAAGTTTATGTGGAGCCGGAGAGTGTCTCATTGAACGCAACATCCCTATATCTATACGAAGGCCAATCCTTCCAATTGGAAGCGACGGTATATCCGGAGAATACAACTAACAAAAATGTGACGTGGAGTGTAATCAACACCGGTGTAGTCAATGTGTCCAACACCGGTTTGGTTACGGTTATCGGGTACAATGCCACTAATCATATAGCATACGTGCGTGCGACTACCGTAAACGGAAAAACGAAAACGTGTACAGTAGAGATAGGCGAGTATATTCCTGAATTGAAGGTGCGTGTTCATCCCAATAATGTAGAAAGCGGAGTGCTTGAACTTTATGTATATGACAAAGCCAATAATAAACCTTTAGGCACAACGCCCGGAACGGCATTGGAATTGGACGATGACGGCTGGTATAGCGCCACGATGACCAATGTCAAAGCTCCGCTGACGATTAGCAAATGGACTTTCACGGATAATATCAGTACATTGACTTACTCTCCAGCCACCAAAATAGTGGAGAATAGCTTTTATGCTCTTTCTGTTTACCACAGCAGCGCTCACCCTTCACGTGATAATATCGTATTGAGCAAAATGGATAGTGTGCCGAGTTACATAGTTCGTTTTGAGAACTGGAACGGAGCGAAACTGCAGGAGAGCAAATGGCCAGATAGCTCGGTACCTGTTCTGCGTAGGAACAACCCGACGCATGCAGCAGGTAGTGAAGGCGGTACTTATACCTTTACAGGCTGGTTACCGGAAATAGACACCATACATAGTGACATAACGTACGTGGCGCAATATGAATATAATCCGCCTGAGGGTTATTATACCGTTACATTCCTTGACAGGAGCGGGAATGTCATAGAGCGCGTATATATAGAAGAAGGTCAAGCACCTACAGCTCCTGCTGCCCCTTTGGTAGAAAACTATATTTTCAAAGGATGGCAAGCGGAAGGCTCAACGGCTATATTGAGCAGCGAGGAGGTTAATGCGGCTCCCATTACGGCAGCTACGAACTACAAAGCGGTCTATAAGCCGGATCTTAATCTCGTGACACCGATTACTGCCACCGAGGCCAATACTATCTGTTCGCAGTTAGACAACTTCTCACAGACGGAGGATATGTATTTAGTGAAGGGTGTGGTCAATACCAATATCACCTTCGGCACGGGCA
>CAKZZM010000199.1 GCA_937885465.1 uncultured Bacteroidales bacterium | reverse complement strand
GCATACGAGATCGTGATGTGACTGGAGTTCAGACGTGTGCTCTTCCGATCTGCGGTGAGGTCGGAGAGGTCGGAGAGGTCGGAATAGTCGGAATAGTCGAAGTGGTCGGTATTGCGGTATAACGATATAACGAGACATCAAGACATCAAGACATCAAGACATCGAGATATCGAGGGGAGGGAAGATGTATTGGTGGTATCCCCTTTTGCCGTTGTACGGAACTTTTGCCGTTGCTTTTTACCGTAGAATGTAGTTCAATGAGTTTTTCCTACCGTTGGATGCAATTAAATCTCGAATGAAACTTTGAAATTCACGGTTTATATAGCTGTATATCAACCAAATAGGGACAAAGTTTCAAAGTTTCATTTTTTTTCTAATTTCCTGCAAAAAAGCTGTACTTTATGCCTTCAGGAACAATGATATAAGCAAGGCGATGACGCTTCGGAGCGTTACGCTTGCGGGCGTAATTTTTGGCGTATAGGTTAAAAATTCGTATTTTTTACTAATACTCAATTTTTTGCGCCATTTTTAAGGAGAGACTATATATGAGCAAAAATGAAGGGAAGGTGGTGTGTGGCGAACCAGCAAGAAGGCAAGGAAATACGGGAGAAGACGGAGATTGGAGGTCGGGTGAGAGGGGTGGAATTTTGCTCATCGTTCTTACCTCGCACGCGGTGCTCGGACGATCTGCTCCTACGGAGGCTGTACGGAGACCGTTCGGAGACTGTACGAAAAATGTATGACGATTGTTGCATGAGGGGAGCGTTTGCAATTTGTAAATTAATAATTTGAAAATTTGTAAATTTATTATGGGCGTAGAGAGATTAAAAAAGCATTGGGCGTAGAGTCAAAAAAAATGAGGCAGAAAGGGAAAAAACATGTTTTGCAACTGCAATTCAGTTTGGTTATTACAAATTTGGAGTAGCATTTTTTGATCTATTGACGCATAACTACGCTTGGACGGTTTACTTTTTGACCTATTGACGCTTAACTACTCTTGGACAGCCTACTTTTTGACCCATAACCTTGTTTTTTATGTCCATAGGTAATTTTGCAGGCTATTTTGTGCTATATTACAATCTTCATATTTAGCCTCATTGTCGTCCCATTAAATTACCTCCCAATGCCCACCAAAGTCACCGCCAACCCTCCTAATGCGTGACTTCTTGAGAGTTTCAATATGCTTTTGAATAGCAGATGCGGATATTCCTGTTAACCGGCTCAACTCTGCTCTTGTAATAGCCGGGTTATTCTTGATTAGTTCAAATATTTTTTCCGTAGTCTGACCACCTGTCTGACCACCTGTCTGACCACCTGTCTGACCACCTGTCTGACCACCTGTCTGTGATGTATTTGTTTCGAACTTCACCATGATGTCACTTGGATGTACGGTAAATTTCGGTTCGGGGATGGCGTAGTTTTTGCAAATGGTGCAGATTTTCTCTATTCCACGTCCCCAGCTTTCAATGAATCCAGCCCTGAAAAACGTGTTGGCTATGTTAGGGTTGTGTGGCAGTGACCGATGCTTTTGCATAAGCGTCTGTGCAGTCCAATTGTCGGGGAAGACACAATCGTTACTGATGTATAGTTTGTCTCGATAGACACTTATCTGCACAGGAATGCCTGCTGCAAAATCCTGATGAATCAAGGCGTTGAATAGTGCTTCGCGGATTGCATCTTTCGGATAGGGATAGTGCTCAATGCGGGTGATGCCGTCGTAGGAAATTTCGGCTATGAGATACTTGGTGTACAGCAAATCAATAGTTCGTTCTGCTTGCATTAACAGAGACCCGTGAATCTCATCTTGATATCTAATGTCTGCATCATTTAGGAAAAAGCCAATCTTCACCCAAGCACCTGTAATCCATTTCTCGGGGTTTCGGTGGAATAAGAGTATTGCAGCCCGTTTCATTTTGCTGTCATCATAAAGGTTCAGGTTCTCTAAGAGTTGCTCCCTGCTGAGTTTCAGATCTGCTTCGCTCATACGTCCGCTACGGATGGACTCTCGTTTGAAGAGGTCAAAACTCTCCTTGTCTAAATCGTCGGCAGTAACGTTCTCTATGGGTACGGAATCCCACGTCTTGCCCGTCTTTTTCATAAGGAATCGAGTTAGGGCCGTACCTTGAAGCAGTTGTTTGGTACTACCGCTTCGGTAATGGTATTGGCCTCGAAAGTTTACCGGATACTCATGGACCGGAACTGTAATAACGACAACATCCCTGCCCTCCGTGTGTTCCAAATTGATGTCTATCACTATTCCCATGGTGTCGCGAACTTTATTTGGGATGTCCTCCAAGAGTTTTCGTGCATCCTTTGCACCGACAGCATTTCCATTGTCATCAACACCAATGTACAGTTTCCCGCCTTGAGCGTTGGCAAAGCCGCATATCCATTTCAGGTATTCGTCGCGCCACGACTCTTTGTATTCAATATTTTGATTTTCCGCATTCATTCTCTCGCCTTGTTCGTTTTGTTGGTGGTATTGTATTTATCATTTCCGTCTGCAAAGGTACAATAAATTTCTGACATATGCAAGTTTTGGGGCGAAAAAATGTGAAAAAAGTGCAAAAAAGTGCATTTTGGGTGCGTTTTTTGTGTTGAGGGGTTACGGAGAAGGTTGCAAGAGAGTATGGAGATGGTACGGAGAAGTCCTCACCAGGTAACGATAAATGTGTAATCTATATATTAAGCCATGCGGATGGGAGTGGTCTGAACACGAATCACACGAATCGAGCGAATAGGAAAGGAACAAAGAGCAAAGAACAAAATGAGAGAGAGGGGCGGAAATTTGGTATCCATCCGATAAAGTGCATATTGTAGGAATGTGGAAAAAGTTGTACCTTTGCAGCTGATTTGAAAATCAACCAAAAAGTACAACAATGACAAAAGAAGAATTTTACCAGTTCGAGTCGTCTTGCAAGGCGAGCGGTCGAAGTATTAAGTCGTACTGCCAAGAGCAGTCCGTTTCGTACTCAACGTACAACTATTGGCGCAAAAAGTACCATTCGCGTGTAGCGAGCGGTGTGTTATCGCCTGTAAGTTTTGGGAGTCGGTTGGTCAGCGGGTCACCGGCCTCCCCCTGTAACGTACTCATCCAGTTGCCGACAGGGGTTCAGATAGAGTTTGCCAAGAGCGATGACGCAGTGGCATTACAAGTATTAACCGGAATTTGTAGCAGCTATGTTCTCCCTAAATGATACGATGCGTTATTACTTGTGCCCGGGTCCGACGTGTATGCGTAAAGGCATTAATGGTCTATGTGGTGTCGTGCACGAGCAGATGGGTTGCGATGTGCGCAATGGGGATGTGTTTATCTTTATCAATCGTACGCGCAATTTGATGAAATTGTTGCATGCCGAGGACGGCGGGATGGTGCTGTATGTAAAACGTTTGGAGGCGGGACGTTTTCGTTTGCCGGAATATGACGCGTCCTCCAAGACGTACAGAATGGAATGGCGTGATTTGGTGATGATGGTCGAAGGGCTATGGCAAGACCCCAGAATACGCATTCGCAGGCTTCGGGCTCAACGGACTGAATATCAGGTGTAAAAAAATGCATTTTTTTTGAATTTTTTTGCCAAAAAATTTGCATATGTCAAAAATTTTTTGTAACTTTGCAGTCGATTTTGAAAACAAAGAAATCAATGACTGTCCAAGAACAAAAAATGGTAGACGATTTGGTTCGTACCAATCATGAGTTGGCGACCAAAATCCAAGAGCAAGCGACCCAATTACAGGAGTTGCTTGCTCAGATTGCGTATTTGCGTCGCCAGTTGTTCGGTCGCAAAAGTGAGAAGCTGCGCGTCATTGATCCGAACCAATTGAGTCTGTTTGATGAGCCGATAGCGCAAGAGGTGGTAGCGGCTCAACAAGAGGCGACAGAGAAGATAGAGAAAGAGACTCCGGCCGAGCGCAAACAGCAGCGCAAGAACAGGAAGATGATGGAGGGTCTGCCGGTGTTAGAGCGCATAGTGCTCAAGGTAGAAGGGATAGACGACACCTACAAGAAAATCGGCACGGAGATAACGCGAATGGTCAAAATCATCCCCGCGAAGTTAGGCGTTGTGGAGTATCTTCGCTATAAGTATATTAAGGTGAACGAAGACGGGCTCACGGTCGATGTGCGCATCGCGCCAATGCCTCGGTTTCCTATCAATAAATGTATCGCGGACGCAACGCTGCTTGCCGAGACCATCTTAAATAAATACGAGTATCACTTGCCGCTTTATCGGCAGGTGCAACAATATCGCCATTTGGGTTTTAGGGTGACGGAGAGCACTCTTGCAGGTTGGATCAAACCCACGGCAGAACTGCTCCGGCCATTGTATGAGACATTGGTGGACGAGGTGTTTAGGTCGCATTACATCCAATGCGACGAGACGACAGTGCCGGTGGTGGACAAAACGGCGCATAAGGCTCGGAAAGAATATTTGTGGTTGGCTCGAGCAGTAAAGGAACGATTACGATGTTTCTATTACGATGATGGCTCCCGAGCGGGAGCGGTGATTGCGACCTTAACGAAGCAACATCATTATAAGGGCTATTTGCAATGCGATGGATTTGGGGGATATGAAACGGCATTTAGGAACAATGGGAACGTACAATTGGTTAATTGTATGGCACATATCCGTCGCCATTTTGAGCAGGCGCTTCAGGAGAATCGTCAGGCGGCGGAGTATGTGTTAGGGGAGATACAGAAACTCTATCGGGTAGAGAGCAGATGCGCGTCATTGACGGATGATGAGCGCCAACACCAACGTGACGAATTGTCGCGCCCCATCATGGTGCACCTGAAGGCTTGGATGGAGACCGAAGGGCTCAAGTACAGCGAAGGCAGCCTGATAGGCAAGGCCATCACGTATGCTTACTCCCGTTGGGACAACATGATGCGGTACTTGGACGAGGGGTATCTGCTCATCGACAACAACCTGGCCGAGAACGCTATCCGACCCATTGCGCTCGGGCGAAAGAACTATCTGTTTTGCGGCAATCATGAGGCTGCCGGATGGATGACCATCATCTGCTCGCTTATCGGCACATGCAAGGAGCAGAACATCAATCCGAGGTTGTATCTGAATGATGTCATTGATCGGATGCCATACGTCTGCGCTAATCCACTCAAGAAGCCCTCTCGCCACCAACTGTTGCAATTGTTGCCGCACAAATGGATTCTGTCGCACCCCGAAGCAAGAATAGATGCCCCTGCCTCCGAGACGCATGAAGAGCTCACCACATGTGCGAAACAAAATACGTGTACCACTATTACGAAGAAACCCATTACTGCAGATGCTCAAGAATAAGCTCACCACATGTGCGAAACAAAACACGTGTACCACTATTACGAAGAAACCCATTACTGCCGATACTCAAGAATAAGCTCACCACATGTGCGAAACAAAACACCTCTGATAGTGGAATATAAAACCTTTCCCGCAGACTAATTTTAATGTCCTACAAACCTCCAATCTGACCGTTTCTGATGCAGAAAATGACCCCAAAAAGGTCAAATTTGCATCAAAAACCTCTCATAAAACCAAACTTTTGAACCTACACGTCATTTGGTCTCGCCACCATCTAACACCACAATCCACGCCCTTTAGCATTATATTATATCTTTGACTATCAGGGCTGTAGCACTACCACGACAGCCCTTTTACGTACGTTTACCCCTGTACTTTATCGGATGGATACGAAATTTGCTCATCGTTCTTACCCCGCACACGATGCTCGGACGATCTGCTCCTACGGAGGCTGTACGGAGACCGTAAGGAGAGGGTAAGGAGACTGTACGAAAAATGTATATACAAAATTGACCGAAATCGTGACACAAAATTGGCAGGAGAAGAGAAAGGAAAGAGAGAACGCAGAAGGGTGGTTTTTCGAACACGAATTACACGAATCGTACGAATAAGAAAGAACAAAGAACAAGGAGCAAAATGAGAGAGGATATGATATGACATATGTCATGGACATGTCATGTTTTGGACGAATAAGGTCAATAGATGCAAGGGTCGCAAAGTGTTATATTGAGTAGTTTGAGTGTGCAAAGTTAGAAAAACATTAGTGTCCACTAAATAAATTTTAGATGCTATATAATATGCTGTTTTTAAACGATTTACATATAAAAATATGCCGTGAGGCTTATTTCTGAAAGTTGAAGAAATGATATTCATTTATTAAGATATTTCGAATGATATCGCGTATAATAGTTCAAAAACATATCATATTTTAAGATGATTTTATTTGATATAAATTATAGTGGACACTAATGAAATTGAATATGTAAATTTCAGATTGAATTTGATCTATTAGTTAAATGAGAAGTTCTCAAATATCATGTTAAAATCGACCTCATCTGGCACTATAATGTCCGGCATGAGATAGTCTTCTTTGTCGGGCAGTTCCGCAAGAATCTCGTCATCAGAGATGTTGAGTTTGGCTCGAATGCGTTTGAAGAAACTCACTTCCGAATACTCGATGTTCTCGTCAGCCTCGATTGTTTGGATTGCAATTTTGACTAATTGTAGTTCCTCATGTGTGGATAATGTTGCTTCTGCAACCTCATTGATGTAATTAGAGAGGAAAGCCTTACCTAGCTCGTTAATTTGAGCAATATAAGCGTTCAACTCTGTCTCTACATCAAGGTTGGCAAACAAATCCATTTGCTCTGTGATTTGTTTAACAAGATTGATTTCTTCTTTAGCGATTTCACCATCACATGCCATGCAGCAAAATGCGGTCTTTAGATAAAGTTCACTCGTTTTCATATTACCATTCATTATAGTTTATCATATCAATATCCCCATTGGAATCGAAAATGGTTACTGTTCCCATCCCATCATCATAACCATGTATGTAGTTCCCTTCCATATCATGTATTGTTACGTTGCCCATTCCATCATCGTAGCCATACTGGTAATTACCATTCATATCATGAGTGGTAAAGTTTCCCATACCATCGTTATGTTGATAATAGTAATTTCCATTCATATCGTGGTATGTTATGTTACCCATCCCATCATCATAACCGTAAACGACATTACCATTCATATCATACATTGTAGAATTTCCCATACCATCATGATAAATAGTGTACACATTTCCGCTATTGTCATATATGGTTGAAGTGTACGGCTCATGTGTTAAATTTGTATATTCTAAATCATCTTCATCGTATGAATAATAGTATTCATTACCATCTTCCTCACCGTCGTCATTTTTTACGGAGTACATATTGCCATAGCATTCTGTTTCCGCTTTTTGTTCAGATGATTTTGCTTTGTCGTTCCCTTTTGAGCAACATGAAAGCAAGGCGATGCAAGCAAATAATATAGAAATTTTAAGATTCATATCCGATTTTTAATAGAAACCAATACGTGGGCGTCCCACTTAACTCCTTCAAACTCATCACGTATCTTTTCGTGTTGCTTAATAATATCTTTTGTTAAACTTGGTTTCGTACCATTGATAGCCTCGATAAGCAAATCCATTGTGATACAATCCATTTTACGGCGGAACACCAATCGTGCGGCTTGGTCAACAATCAATTTAATGTCAGCCGAAACATAGTTCTCTGTCATTTGAGCTAATTTGTCATAATCAATGCCAAAATCCACTGCACGGTTTTTGAGATTGATTTCAAACAATGCTCTGCGAGTAGCCTCGTCCGGTTGTGGAATATAGTATTTTAATTCCAAGCGTCCGGCGCGTAATGCTGCCTCGTCAATGTTTTTCGGTTTATTGGTTGCTGCAATAACGATTACACCTGCCTCTCCGCAGTTATTGATTTGCGCAAGGAACTCATTGACTTCACCAGACATACTCACATTATCTTGTTTGGAGCGGTCGGTAATCATTGCATCAACTTCATCAAGGAAGAGAATAGTAGGAGCGTTTTCACGAGCTTGGTCAAATATTGCTGCTATCTTCTCTTGTCCTCCATGAATATAAGGTGATGCAACATCAGAGCATTTCACATATAAATAGTTGCATCCCAGTTCCTCCGCGAATTTTTCGGCAAAATATGTTTTGCCACATCCCGGAGGACCATAGAAAAGTAATCCGTTAGGTAGTGATATTCCCAAAGCCTTTGCTTGCTCCGGATTTTTGAGCAAGTCAATAACATCTGATTGAAGTTGTTCTTTAAGATGTTGCATACCGGCAACATCGGCAAATCCATTTCCATGTTTAATATTTGGACCTGCTGATTTGGCTTTTGCTTTTGATTTTGCCTGTGTTTGATTGGATTTCTTACGGTATCCCATATCAACGACAACCTCTCCTTTCAATGCTTTTATAAACTCGTCTGCTGTTTGGAAGCGGTCATCCACATTAGAAGCAGTGGCTTTAGCCATTATATTGATAAGTTGTTCGTCCAAATCATACATATCAGCATTGGCAGCCGGTATGGATAACGGTTGCCTACGTTTCTCGATGATGGCATCTACCATCTCATCATAATTGGTCTGCTTGCCGGACAAATCGAGGAAATAAGGTGGTATGCCAAATAGCAAGTGATAAAGCATCACGCCTATTTCAAACAAGTCTGTTTGAGGCGTAAATATACCATTGAAGGCTTCCGGTGCCATATAAAACGGATTCAAACCATCTTTTTGAAATGCTTTATGCCCTTGATTGAGAAAACGTGCATACCCAAAATCTATGATTTTGGAAAGATTGTCATTTGACATATCAAGCATCACATTTTGAATAGTCAGTTCATTATGAATAACAGGTGTCGGGAGAGAATGTAGAAATTTTACTCCTTCCAAGACACCAAGAACAATCTGTTTGGCATCGTAAACTCCACATCGTTGTTCACGTGCAGTTTTCTCTGCAACCGTTTCGCCTGAAATAAAATCATATATGGCAAATGCCATTTTTTGATTATTGAGAAGAACTTCCCCACTATCGTGAAGTGAAGTTAGGTTTGGATGGTAAAGCTGTTGTGAAATCTTTATCTCTAAAACTTCACCATTTTCATCAAACTGCGTTCGATGCAGTTTTGCATAGTTAAATAACTTCATGAAATAAATCTTTCCTGAAGCATCTTTCACACGATACGTTTCAGCGTATGTGCTAGCTTTGATAGGAAAAACTACCGTGTATTTTCCTATTTGTTGATTTTTTGATAGTACCGGCATAATGCTATGAATTAAAACATTTCACTTTCCGAACATGGGTGCGATGACAAGTTCCCACCTATAGTCAATTGTAATGTAATAGTCCATTCTTGATCTTCCAAATAACATGAGTGGACGTATGAGTGAGTTTCATCAGTTAGGAATCCTCCTTTCACTCCTTTTGACATTTCTTTTTTTGGATACCAACCTTTGCCATAATAGAAATATGGTTTATATGTTCCATTAGGTACTTCAAATGTATAGGATTTTCCCGCTCGTATATATGCGTGTCGCACGACTCGTCCACTACTATTTTTAATCAATGTTACAACATCTGAATTGTATGGCGCATTAACAACGATAGCAGAACACCCCCAGTATTGGCAAGAACTATTATATCCATATTTCGAAGCATATGGTTGCGCTCCATTGGATAGAGAATGATTTAGATAAGATTCTCGTTCTTCAATCTCTCGGATTTTTGCGCGTGCGCGAGAAACATATTTGCCCTTGGGATAGTTGTCTATGTAACATTGCCATGCATATTTAGTATTTGAAGTTTTAGCAGACAGAAACGCTTCATAATCATTTAAGTCATTTAGTTTTGTTGAAACTTGTGAAGCATATCTCCCATTTGGGTAGAGCTGATTATATTCTTGAAGCTTAGTGCGAGATAGTTTCTCAATAGCCACATTGATATAGGTTTTATAGTAGTCTGTTTCCATATTATCTAACTTCTTCTGTATGGTGGAAATATGACTACTATGTGGGTAATCTTCAATAAATGTGCGACATATAGACGGGTTGGTACTTTTTATAGCTTTTTCGTATTCTAATTCTTCAACAAAGGCCATTACAGAATCAATATACACTGAATATGGATGCTCTTTCAAATATTTTAAATAGGCACTGTCTGTGTTTGCCCCTACTGCCTCACGATAATCTTTCTCGTCATAGCGAGACTGAATATCATTGGCATATTCACTATTGGGATAACGAGACAAAAACTCTTTATATGATTTGATGGTGTTTGTCTCAATAGCCTTTCTATACGCAGCATCATCAGCCCATAATACATTATATATTATGAGACCGATGATTGCTGCGAATAATATCAAGACTGTAATTTTTAAGCCTTTGTTGTTCATATCTTGTTACTTTAATAATCCTGAAGCTCCAGCGGGAATCTCATTATCCGGCAGGAGATTGATTAGTTGCCCGACAATTGGTTCTAATTGGTCTGTTGTTGCATTTGCCATCATCAACTGCAAGCCTCGGTTAACCAACTGCCTTGCTTGAACGGCATTCTTCCAAGCAGTCTCATTAAAATCACGATGCCAACTGGCAATCCATGCTTGGAAGTATTCAATACGAGCGATTTGGAAATTCAAGTTGTGCATCACATCAAGAAGCTCCTTTGCCATAGCAACATCTTTCTTGCGTATAGCAGTATCTACTTGTTTACGCACTTCCTCAACTTGTTGTGAAGTCTTGCTATTTCCGTACTTACCATTGTCCGTTTCAAGCATCTTGAATGCAGTGCGCAGTTTCTTTTCGTAACGTTCCCATTCAGAATCAGAATCACATTTATCAATTTTACGGAGTGCTTCGCGCAAGTGAGTAAGAACTTGATGCTTTTCAGAACCATTGTTAAGTTCTTCCACTACTGCATCAAGGGCTCTTTCTGCTTCATCCACATCGCAATCCTCTTTGCGGAGTTTCTTCAAGTTGCTCTGTGCCTTATTGATTTCATCTTTCAAATAACGCTCGGTGACGGATTGTTTGGTATCTTTGGGAAGTTCTACATCATCCAATGTAAAGTCGATTGCAGGGAAATAAGCGAATAGTTGCCAACCGGAATCATTGCATTTGAATGTCAAATCGACATCGCTATTTTCCGGCAATAGAGCAGGCATTTGTTCCCCGGTAATCTCAACTATATAGGTAAGATTGAAATATGAAGCGCGTTCCTTACCTTCATAAGCGTCTGCTTCGTAAATAGGAATGCGAATCTTATCAGATGCGTTTCCAGGACGGAGAGCACAAGTGGTCTTCAATCCGTTGATTGTACCAGTTGCTGGAAGAGGCTTATTCTTTTCAAGTCCTTTGAAAACCTCAAAAATACCATATCCTTTTTCTTCGTCCCAACGTTCGATACCAACATTGTATGCCAGAGGCGCACGTCCGACAACCGTACCTTGAATAATTGTGATTTCGTTAGGGAAGCAGGGTATTACCGAACCTTGTGCATCATAGGTTGTAAGAGTGAATGCATTGGATTTCCCTTCCAAAAGTTCAACATCAATAACATCACCGACTTCATTGATTTCGTGTTTACCACTTGACCATGCCTTGTCTGCTCGTGTCAGTTCGACAAAGACAGCTCCAACTGAAGTGGTTTGCTGCTTGTCTAATTTGACAGTAACAAATTCGGTAGTCTCAACGGACGTTGCCTCGTACCCCACATTGAGATATACAGTACCAACCTCTTTCTCTACTTTGACATTGTTGTCAAGAGTTGAAGCATACAATGCTGCACCACTTGCAACTACCGTCATTGGATCAACGCTCGTATCAACATTAGGAGATATTTGGTCTTTTAACATCTGGCGCACAATCGGTGAGTGTGTCGGTCCACCAACCAATATGATTTTGGACAACTGGTGTCCAGCAAGATTGTTGCGCTCTAAAAGACTTTTACAAATATCTATTGCACGTTGGAAAATAGGTGTTATAACCTGTTTGAGTTGCTCTTGTGTAACAGTTAAATCAAGTTCAAGTTCTTCTCCTTCGTCATCACATCCGAGGTCTCCAAGATTACTGATTATATCTTCAGACGGCTTGAACGATAGTTGATTCTTAACATCTTCAGCATAAGTTTTCATAGCCTCGCGAAGAACTTGCTTTTTCTCATTATCAGCAAGAATTTCATTAATAATGAAATTCTCCTTTAAGTATGGAATGATAATTTGGTCAACGATGGCTTCATCAAGATTCTTTCCCCCAAGATAATTATCTCCTTCGGTGTCGAACACCTGCATTATACCATCTTCAGTTTTCACCAATGCAGCATCAAATGTACCACCTCCGAAATCGAATACAAGCCACAGACCATCTTTTTCTGCTCCTGTCAGACCATAAGCCATTGATGCGGCAATAGGCTCTTGCAACAACTCGCAGTGTTCAAAGCCTGCCAGTTTCGCCGCTTTCATGGTTGCATCTTTCTGATTTTGTTTGAACTTTGCAGGAACGGTTATCACTACCGAGCGTACATCATCGTCTTGAACGAAAGATTTCAATGTCTTAAGAACCTCTGCGGATAATTCTTCAGCAGAGAACTCTCTATCCATATTGGGACAAGCAAATTTTTCATCGGTTCCCATCTTACGCTTAAATTCTACATAAACATTAGATGCACCTTTCTTTCCAGATTTACTTGCTCTCCTTTTATCTGATTTCAAATCATTAAAGGCAAAGTCGCCAACCTTTACAGTTTTTCTTTTGGTATAGGCGACACACGATGGCATAGTGTCTTTCAGTGTGTCCGATTTGATGATAAGAGTTTCTCCCTTATCCATTCTGCAAATCGCAGAGTTTGTAGTACCTAAATCGATACCATAGTCAATTTTAAGGCGTTTCATATTCAGAATATTTTTTTTATTTTAGACCATAAAGATTCTTTTTCCTCTACCTTCTGAGGTTCAGGTAAATTTACTTTACATAGAGAGCATACCTTATACAAAAATTCCGCTGGAGATAATTTGGTTGTATTACCAAAATTCATGTGTAAGCCACCCTCGGCCATTGAGCCTATGACATAATCTTCACTAAAGGACTTTTCGAGTGTATAATAGTTCACTTCTCCATTATGAATTATACATGCTCCATATAAAGCAAGTGGAACTTGAAACGGTTCAGGGAAAAGATATAAAATAACTACCGTATCATCTCCTTCATTACCATAAGTTAAGATTCTTAATGCATCCCAATCAAACCCATTAGCAATGCTCGGTAATAATTGGGTGAGTGTACCTTGCCACGCTTTTTTGTTATTCAAAATAAGGAGTTTATGCCCACCTCTTTGATAGCATGCAGCCATACGTGGAATATAATCAAATTCTAGTTGATAAAAAGATTCGTAGTTTTTCATATCGTTAATTTTGGCTTACAGTTATTCGAGCTGTTTGAATCATTACACCATTAAAGTTAACCTGTGGCTTAAGAATTCCAGTGATTATTTGTTCGCCCTCGGTAAGTGATTCATCCGTTTCAAATGTTACAATGGCTTTCATTCCCTCGTTATAGGGTTTGCCAAGCATGTCAACCATTTCATAGCCATTAGCAAGGAAGTTGTCCTTAATACGGCGTACGGATGCAGAAAGTTGCTTATATCCCTTAACGCTACTATCCATACGGGAAAGATTGGTCTCAATGCGTACAATTTCATCAGCAACTTTCAATGCCAATGAATGGTCAGGCTCTGATTGTGCAGGAGCGGCTTTCTGAATTGCTAATTGCTTATCCAATATCTCAACCAATTTTTCATCTAACTTCATACTTTCTTCTTCAAGAGATGCTTGTGCCGCTTTGATTTTGTCAAATGCGGACATGTTGCGTTTCCTCATCACGAAATATAAAACAAGAGTAACAAGCAATACAAACAATACTATAATTGAGCCAACAATGATAGTGGTAAAAAGATTATTTGATACTTTATCCGTGTCTCCCTTTGCTTGTTCACTAACTCCTTGTATGCTTTTGCTTAGCTCACTTGAAGTAGCCGTTATCGTTCCGGCAGTTTCTTCGTCTGCGGTACGGAGAGCCGTTATTTGACTATCTACGCCATCAACACGCAACTTGAGCTGGTCATCAGTTCTCTTCAATTGCGCATCAGTTTGTCGGAGTTCTTTAACTTGCATTTCTAACTCGCCAATGCGAAGTTGTTGGGATTCAACAATCGAATCAATTTGTGCGTTTGCTCCTATGGCAATTATCATTGCGCATAAAGAAAGGATTATTTTTTTCATTTTGATATTTGTATAAATATACTACTATTGCGATAATTTAAATTAAAGGTTCTATAGTTAGTAAAGTGCTTAATATGATCAAGTTCTCATCTGCTTCACAACTAATTATCCCCCATGTTCTTGATATTCTAATCTCTTAGGTTTCACGGCTGAATCATTGACCTAAACACCATGAATCCTAAAAGGATTGTTTTGAATTATATTGATCATAATACACTTCTATGCTATTCCCCATACTTAACAGTGGCTATAAAAATACTTAACAGTGGCTATAAAAATACTTAACAGTGGCTATAAAAACGCCAATAATCATTGATACGACAGAAACCAGTGCAGCCGTTCCTTTAAAT
The DNA here is from genome assembly GCA_937885465.1 of uncultured Bacteroidales bacterium. Classification (GTDB taxonomy): domain Bacteria; phylum Bacteroidota; class Bacteroidia; order Bacteroidales; family Paludibacteraceae; genus Colicola. Next base: position 5,518 of record CAKZZM010000199.1, on the reverse strand, counting down.
GCTTCAGGTGAAACAAAAATATGCATTATCAATAAAGCAGTAACAATTATTTCGGCAGCAATAATCCACCACAGAATAGAAGCCTGCTTTTTGATTTCAGCCATTAGGTCTTTTGCATCTTGTATATGCAAACCATCCGAATGATTTTTTAGGTAGTTCTCGCAGTCGGCTTGACTCTTACACAAAGCCCACGCACGATTATCTTCTTCTATCAATTGATCACGTTTCCGTTTCGCCTCAATATGATGGCGACCTGATGGGTAATTTTGAAGGTAAGTCGAATAATTGGTAATAGTTTTGCAAGAGTCGAAAGCGGCATCGTCACGTTTCCCTTCTACAATCTGCTGCTCAATCCGCGCTTCTTCAATGTATCTACCGTTAGGATATTGAGATATGTATTCAGTATAATCTTCGTTATCCTGCGATTTCTTCCATAGTGCATCTTCTGCCTCAATTTTCAATTTCTCGATGAGATTTTTAGCTGCTCTTATATGACTTCCCTTGGGGAAACGCTTCAAATAATACTCGCAATCCTTGATAGTTCTACAAGATTCCCAAACCTCATCGTCAGTTCTCAAGTCAACAATCCGTGATGGTGTTGTAGGAACTGATGAGGTTGAATATCCAAGCAGACTAAAAGTTGAAATATGTGAACGAATAGATTTGAGTGTGTCTCGGTTCTCTGTGTATCTTTCTTTCTTGAAATCCTCTTGCATCGGGAATTTATCCATATTTAACATCAAATCCCATGCACTTCTAATCAGAGAACAATCTCCGTCTCTTGCATTATTTACCGCATCAATTAACTTTGTCAGTGAAAGATTAACAATTGCTGTAGAAACCATTTTCAGATAATTTTCCATTTGCTCATGTGCCTCTGAATCATCTTCCAGTTTTTTTAGACACTCCTTGATATGGACAATAGATGGTGCCGCCAAGTCAAGGACGCTCCAAGCATTCTCAATAGTACCACTATCACTTCGGTGCTTAACAATGAGATTTGATAAGAAATTGTCATCATCTCCAACTTCACGCGGCGGTACTTTAGCAGCAATTTTCTTGAGTATATCTAAGTTTTGTTGGCAACGGTCTTTCTTTACCTGTCCTTTGGCTATAGAAAGTGCATATTTTGTCAAATCAAGTGCTTCAAATACTGCATACCTATCTATGGAGTTATTGTAATAATCTATGGAACTTTGCAGTATTTGATTAGCTAAACGGTCGGCAAGCATGGCATATTCAGCACTATCTTCACCAACAAATTGTGCATATTCCTCTAACGGCGATTGAGTGGTGTCTCTCAATCTTTTTGCAGCATCAAGTGAGCCTTCGGCATCGCCTTTAAACACAGACTTTGCCGTTGATATAGCATCGTTAATGATTTTTGAATATTTAGCAGATAAGAGTTCGTCAAGGTAATTATCATCACTTTGACTTGTTCCGTGTTCCTTGAACAAAGCTCGACATTCTGGAATTGAAACATCCTCCAAAATAGAATCTACTAAAAGCTTTGAAGCGGTATCTTCATCTATTTCAAATTCTTCTCCACAAACTGATGTAGCAAGATCTTCATAAAAATACTCGCCATGTATAGATTCCGTTAGTGTCGCTACGGCATCCTCGTATCTGTTTTCAACAAACGCTAAAGTAGAAAGATTTAGAGAAGATGACCAAGTTTCTCTTTTTTCAAATATCTCTTTAGCTTTAGCAAGATTATTAGCTTGAAGATTGTCTAAGGCGATGCCATCAATATCATCTCCCTTTACGAACCAAAATAGTGAGTATTTGAATTTATCTTGCGCATTGGTTAAAGCTGCCAAAGCATTATCCACCATTTCCGATGTGCGGTTGAGTGGTGGCAGAATAAAATTCAAATCACTTGGGAACTCAACTGTTTTTCCGACCTCAATAAAACGTTTAATCTTCCTTGCATTAGCAGTGATTTCTTTTTGTGGAGCATTAGAAAAAACACCTAAGATGCGGAAAGGATTATTTATAATTGCTGTTATCCCGTTATGTCCTAGTAAGAAAGCCGTTTCTTGATTGAATATCTCGTGGAAATCATCCATTGGTACACCCAACTTTTTGAAATAGGATGCTGTTCCTACTGGAATATAAACCGTCAGACCAGAAACCTTCAAAAAGCCATCTTTGACAACTTCTTTTATATTTTTTGTAAGAACTATACCGCCTTTCGGCACAGCAGAATAACAAAAGGTATCGGCGACTATCTTTTTTACTGTTTCGGGGAAATGCAATGGTTCGTCTGTTGCGCAAGGAGCAATAGCTTTCAAAGAACCCTCGATATCATAAAGAATACCTAACGATGTTTTGAACTTTGGATTATCAGCAGATATGGTGATATTTCTAAGGTTATAGCAGCAGCTTAATGCACCAAACCATAACTCATTCAGTGTTGATGGTAGTTTAATACTTGTTAAGTTTTGACAGCCGAAAAACGCCAACTTCCCAATTATCTTAACACCTTCTGCAATGACTAACAGTCCAGAAAGTCCCGATTTGTTAAATGCATTGGACTCAATCTCTGCCACTTCACTATGGAATGTAACTTTTTTAAGAGAGTCACATCTAAAAAAGGCATCGTGCTTAATAGTTGTTATTGATAGAGGTATAGAGATTTCTGAAACCAACTCATTTTTGAGGTACAACGAATATCCTGTATCAAAACATGAGTTCCACTCTAATTCTAACCAGCTGGCAAGATCTCCATTGTAATAAATTGCTTTTAGGGATTTACATCCAGTAAATGCAGAATACTCAAGTTTTGAAAATGTTGATGGCAAGTGTATGGCTGTGAGTTTAACGCACCCCTTAAAAGCTTCCCTACCAATAGTGGTAACGCCGCTGTTAATCGTATATTCTCCCTCAAGGTCCTTTGGGGCTTTAATCAAAGTTTTGATGTCGTTAGAGTATTCTACATTAAATGAATCCTTGTATGCCATAATATAATCATCAAATAAAGGCGAGTGGTCCTATTAATCTACGTGTTCGTTGGAGAATTGCTTGATATCTTTAGTGTCCGCTGAAAAAGACGGTTAAAAATTGAATCATTAAAATTGGGTATTTAGTATTCCCAAAATATAGTAAGTTTACAACCATATATTTGTTGAATCTTAAAAATCGGCAATTGACTTGCAAAAAACATGCAAAACCACACTGGACTTTTGCATCGTAAATAACTGTAATATAGCATGTTATACAATATATGTTTTAATTTTAGTGGACACTAATGATATAATATTATATGTTGGTTGATCAATTAATGTTGTAATTGTTAGTTAGTTGTTTTACTGGTGGTTATACACAAAAAGCGTGAACTTTTGTTCGCTTCATTTGGATTTTGAGGTTCTGGACGACCTGTGATGTTCAAATTCTACGCAAAAGCTCACGCCGTAAAGCGTGAGCGTTAACGAGCTTTAACTTGAACATCAGTTAGATTTGAAATTGTCCAGATTTCAAAATCCAAGTTCAGCTTATAACGCTATTTTCAGTATGTATGCTGCAACGCTTTGCAGCGGTTGTTCGGGCGGTGAAGCCCGATATGGTGTTCGCGGCAGATTCCGCGGATTATGTACAATAATTCAATTTCGGGTGCAAAGTTAGTACTTTTTTTTGACATATGCAAGAAAAAAGTGAAAAAAATGAGAAAAAAGTGCAATTTAGGGAGAGATTAGGCGTTTTGGGGTGAAAAATGTATAAAATGGGTAGGGGGAAAGCCGGATGGCATCCGGCACAATAAACAATGATAAAAGTAAAAATGACAGAAAACACGCGGAGCGGGGCGTGGAAATTCGTTCTTGGCTGTTTCTTTCCGAAGGACGATCGGCAAAGCCGTACGTACCCCCTCACCGCAAGCGGTCCCCTGTCTGGAGTGTTCTATGAAAGCCACCGGCTTTCAATCGCAAAACCGCACCAGCTCGCTAAAGCGAAGCGGTTTTTGCTTCACCCCCTACCCTAGGGGGAGAGTTGCGCCGGAAACGCGGCAAGGATACAGAGATGGAGTTTTTTTCGAACACGAATTGCACAAATAGAACGAATAAAACAATTCTTATTTCGGCAGAGCCTCAAACGATCGGCAGAGCCGTGGACGAGTGGACAAGTTACGAGTGGACGATTGATTTACGATTGAGATTATTGGACGATTGGAGTAAAGTGTGAGAGGGGACTAGGAAACTCTAAGAAAACCTAAGAGACACTAGGAGCGAGAGGCGGATGTTTTTTTGAACACGAATTGCACGCACAGCGAAGCAGATCGTCCGAAGCGCAGCGTAGGAAAGAATCGAACGAATGGTAGTTTAAAATACCGGTATAGAGGTCACTAATTGTCATTTGTAGGCGGGTTAGTATCACGTTGTTCATATCTACTTTTCAAGTCTTACTAAATCTACCAATGCCACTTCCGGCAGGATGATGCCAAAGCCTGTTCGGCAGTATAAATCTTTTTAGCGTATAGGTTTTTACCTGAAAATCTCACGCAGTTCGCTGTTGCTGAGTTTGCCAATCCAGCTCTCACCGGTGGCAACCGTCATGTCGGCCAGGTGGCGCTTGTCCTGGATCATTCGGTCGATACGCTCCTCGAAGGTGTTCTGGGTGATGAAGCGATGCACCACCACGTTCTGATGCTGACCGATGCGGTAGGCGCGATCGGTGGCTTGGGCTTCTACAGCGGGGTTCCACCAGAGGTCGTAGTGGATGACATGGCTGGCGGCGGTGAGGTTGAGACCCGTTCCAGCAGCCTTCAGCGAAAGGAGGAAGATCTGGTCGCTGTGCAGGTTCTGCTGGAAGCGCTCCACCATTTCCTGACGCTGCTTGATATTGCAACCTCCATGCAGGAAGAGCGGTCGTTGGCCTATGCGCTGTTCAATCATCTGCTGTAGCATGTTGCCCATCTCACGGAACTGGGTGAATACGAGCACCTTCTGCCCGCTCTCGACGATGGACTCCAAGAGCGAGAGCAGCATCTCCGTCTTGCCCGACAGTTCGGGCTTCAGGTCGCCGTTCTTTAGGAACAATGCCGGATGATTGCATATCTGTTTGAGGGCGAGAATCATCTGGAGTACCAGTCCCTGGCGCACGAAGAGCGACTGTTGGTCGGTGGCTTCAATGCCCTCGATGACTTGCATGGCCTGCTCGAGAGTCTCTTGGTAGAGGGCAGCCTGACGCTCGGTGAGCAGAGCCAGTTCGTTCTGCTCAATCTTATCGGGCAGGTCGCTGATGATGCTCTTGTCCGACTTCAGGCGACGGAGTAGGAAGGGGGCAGTAATCCGACGGAAACGGTCGGCCTCACGGCTGTCACCCTCGCGCTGGATGGGATTGGCAAACTCTTCCTTGAAACCCTTGGCCGAGCCGAGATAACCTTGGTTGGCGAAGTCCATGATAGACCAGAACTCCGACAAGCGGTTCTCTACGGGTGTGCCGCTCATAGCGATGTGTAGCTTGGCGGGGATGGAGCGCACGGCCTTGCTCTGTGCCGTATCGGCATTCTTGATGTTCTGTG
>CAKZZM010000198.1 GCA_937885465.1 uncultured Bacteroidales bacterium | reverse complement strand
TGAAGAATATATTCTCAAGCAGGCGAGCCGACACATCGGCATCGAGCAACTCACCCGTTGACACATACTCATTGAGCGACACATTTCCTTCAAGCACTATCAGTGCTCCCGTTTTGTTCGCACTCATGCTCCGGCAGGCAGTCTTAATCTCGTCAATATAATGCTCGTGGCTCTTGTTTTTGTGGCGGAGGAAGAGACGTTTCCAACCGGAGAACTGCACACTCGCACCGAGGCGGTATATGAATCCGCGCAACTCGTCTTGAAAGATAACAATAAGCGCGAGAGCACCGACCGACATCACCATATCGAAAATCGCCCCCGTCATCTCTAACTGCAAGATAGAGGTAACGACGAACCAAGTGATGACAAAAAGCAGGATTCCCCAAAACAGGTTTGTAGCACCCGACCGCCGAAGCAGTCGAAAAAAACCATAGAGGATAGTTGCCACAAGCACAATATCCAATATATCCTTGAATGTTATGGGGAGTACTCCTATTGTTGCCATAGTGTCTTATTTACTCTACTTTATGAACGCCGTCGCTTATCTCTGCTATATAGAAGTCAGCTTTGATGCCGGTCTTTTCAAGATAGGCATCGCCAACCTTCTCAATGAACTCAGGTATGGCTTCATCGCGAACGAGTGAAACGGTGCAGCCGCCGAAACCGCCGCCGGTCATGCGAGAACCGATAACACCGTCGATCATCCAAGCCTCCTCAGCGAGAGTGTCGAGGTGCAGACCGGTAACCTGATAGTTGTCGCGCAGAGAGATATGTGAGGCAATCATCAGTCTGCCGAATTCTTCTATATCACCTTTCTTTAGGGCAGCAACAGCATCAATAGTACGCTGGCATTCACCTACCACATGTTCGGCGCGAATAAGCGCAACCTGATCGGTGATAGCACCTTTTATCTCGTTGAACTCTGCCTCGCTCAGCTCGGCAAGATTCTTTAGATTAGGACGAACGGTGCGCAGTTGCTCAAGTGCAACCTTACATTGCGCAACGCGGTCGTTGTAAGCTCCCGAGTCAAGTTTATGAGGAGAGTGAGTGTTAGAGATAACGACCTTAATACCCTCAAGTTTAACAGGAACGAGTTCGAAATCGAGAGTGTCGCAGTTGAGGTAGATGGCGTGATCTTTCTTGCCCTGCGCGGAAGCAAACTGGTCCATAATACCACAGTTGACGAGTGCAAACTCGTGCTCAGAGAGCTGACCTATCTTGGCAAGTTCGGTCTTGTCGTAACCTGCGCCGAAAATATCGTTATAAGCGCAAGCGGTAACCACCTCAAGTGCTGCGGAGGATGAGAGACCGGCACCGGCAGGCACGTTGCCCCAAACGAGCATATCATAGCCCTCTTTCGGAACGAAACCGCGTTTGATATACTGAGCGATACAGCCTAACGGGTAGTTAACCCACGAGTTGTTAGGCAGGGGAGTAGTGAGCATGTTGAATGGCAACTCAATGATCTCCGGCATATTGAGCGACTTAAAGCGCATAGTGCGGCGATCGTTCTTAGCAAGCAGCATATAGGTGCCGAAACTCAAGGCGCAGGGGAAGACATGACCGCCGTTATAGTCGGTATGTTCGCCGATAAGATTGACGCGACCAGGGGCGAAATAAACCATTTCCGCCGCTTTTCCGTAAGCCTCCTTGAAGGCTTGTTTCAGTTCTTTTACTTCCATGATATTATATTTTTTGTTGTTAATCTTCTCGCTTCGTCTCTTTAGCGTCTTATCTTCTCGCCTCGTCTCTTTAACACCGCGCATTAATGCGTGGCACCCGTGCTAACAGTCAGTCCCTTCACTACAGAGTGTTTTGCTTCGAACTCTTTGAGGTAGTAGGGTGTCCAATAGGCTACATCTTCGGTTTTGTTTGCTGCGAGCCGCTCCTCAGCGAGTGTTCCCATATAGGAAGCATCCGGGATGATATTCTCGATAAAAACGCTGCTTTTGTTCTTCCCTAATATATCGCGGCACTTAGGCATACCATTACCAAAGAACGCCACATTACCAGCTGCCGATTCCGCCTTGCGGAAATCATCGCTTACTACCACCGCTGTCGTCGCATCTTTTTCCGCAAGGTAAGGGGTGTACAATGCGGTATAAACCTCCATTCGGCGGGCATCAAGCATAGGACATAAGGTTAAATCGTCTCTAACCTCCGTTCGTTTCGCGGCTACCGCCGCCATCAGTTGCAGCGTCGGTACAGCAACAAGCGGCACGCGCAAACCATATGCTAAACCCTTTGCGAAGGAAGCACCGATGCGCAAACCCGTATAACTGCCGGGACCACCGCTGACGGCTACTGCATCTATTCTTATACCTTCCGCATACAGCCGTTCCATAAGGTCGTTAACGAAGACGGGTAACTGGCGAGCATGTTCGGCTGCACTCTCTTGCAGGCGGCACATACGCTCACCTTTAACCAACATAACCTCACCGCCGTCAGTGACGGCAATAGAGCAGGCATCTGTGGATGTGTCAAGGCAAAGAATAAGCATCAGCGCACAATTATACCGCACAAAGTTAGATTTTTTAGTCTATATTTACAAGAAATAACAAATTATATTTATTTTTTTTTCTTTATTCTTTTCGTGTTTGACTTTTTTTTGTATTTTTGCAAGTCGTATTGTAAGATGTGCTTTTATTATGAGAACAACGGAAGAATTGCAAGGTGTCAGTTTATTAGGCGAGAGCCGCACGCATTACCCTACCGACTACGCTCCTGAGGTGCTTGAAACATTTGTGAATAAGCATCCTGAGAACGAATATCTTGTTACTTTGAATTGTCCGGAATTTACCTCTCTTTGTCCGAAGACGGGTCAGCCCGATTTTGCCAAGATAGTGATATCATATATTCCTCGCGAGAGAATGGTTGAGTCAAAGTCGCTCAAACTATATCTCTTCTCTTTTCGCAACCATGGTGATTTCCATGAGGACTGCGTCAATATCATTATGAAGGATCTCATCCGCCTTATGGACCCGAAATATATCGAGGTAACAGGTCTCTTCACTCCCCGCGGCGGCATCAGCATATTCCCATTCGCTAATTACGCCGATGCAGAACACGAATGGCTCAAACAAAAAAGAATGGCAGACATGATGAATAATGCAGCCGTTTAGTAGTGAAGCACTCCCGTGCTTCACACAAGGCACAAAGGTGCCTCGCAGCCAATAGTGCCTTGCTACTACGAAAACAGCAAAGCCCTATAGGATGTGAGGCGATAGAAAAATGAGAAGAGGAGAAAATATTCGATAAATGACAAAAGATTCACTTATAGTACTTAGCGGTGGGATGGATAGTGTGACGATGCTATACGACTACAAGGATAGGATAGCGATGGCTTTGTCGTGCGACTATGGTAGTAACCATAATGCAAGAGAGATACAGTTTGCCCGCCTGCATTGCGAGCGTTTGGGCATACCTCACCGCGTGATAAGTCTCGATTTCATCGTAAAAAATTTCCATTCGTCGCTTTTGTCCGGTGCGGGAGATGTGCCGTCGGGTTCATACAATGATGAGAATATGCGCTCGACCGTTGTGCCTTTCCGCAACGGTATTATGCTGTCGGTAGCAGCAGGGTTCGCAGAGGACATGGGGTTGCGTTATATTATGCTTGCCAACCATGCAGGCGACCATAGTATCTATCCCGACTGCCGACCCGACTTCGTGAAGGCAATGAGTGAGGCAACTAAGGCGGGAACATACAACGGAGTGGAGGTCTTTGCCCCTTACACCAATATCTCGAAGACTGACATCGCGCGGCGTGGTAAGACACTCGGCATCGACTATGCGGAGACGTGGTCGTGCTACCGTGGCGGTGAGCACCACTGCGGCACCTGCGGCACCTGCATCGAACGACGCGAGGCTCTCCACAATGCAGGCATCACCGACACAACTGTTTACGAGAATATTGCACATTAATGTCCGATAATATCCAACGCTCAACACCAACCAACGCAAAACAAAACATCAAGTAGCATTATGTATTATGTTCAGAAAACGATAGAGATAAGCGCAGCGCATAACCTGATGCTGTCGTATGAAAGCAAGTGTGAAGCACTGCACGGGCACAACTGGAAGATTGTGGTCTATTGCAAGGCGGCAGAACTGAATAACGATGGTATGGTTACCGACTTCACGCACATAAAGCGCATCGTGAAAGAGACATTCGACCATAAGTATATCAATGAGGTACTCAAGGTCAACCCCTCGGCAGAAAATATAGCACGCTGGATATGTGACCATGTGGAGAACTGCTACAAGGTATCAGTGCAGGAATCGGAGGGGAATATCGCTATCTATGAAAAAGACTGATGCTGCGGTTTACGATAGTGTCTATTAATTTGATTTATGTTATCTCTTAAAAACAGAATGTTATGTTTCTTAATATTCTTCTTTATGTACTGAGTATCTGCGAGGTGGAGTGCGGTAGGTTTGAGATTGTCAATCAGTCGGCTGATGAGCAGAATATAGTGGTGCAGTCGCTGGCGGGTGAGCGTATCAAAGGTGCAACGATGCAGGCATCGCAGAGGGACACACTGCGTCTTACGGCGGGTAAATATCTCATTACTGCCTTCCCCGCTGACGAGCATTACCGCGTGACGGCGCAGTACTGCGGATATTTCAATTTATGTCCGCTCAGTCTGCCGGAGAATATAGAATATGTGGATATGGGGTTACCGAGCGGCACCTATTGGGCGAATATGAACCTTGGTGCCACAGAACCATACGAGTGCGGATGTTACTTTGCTTTCGGCGAGACAGAACCGAAAGAGGCGTTTAGTTGGGAGAACTACAAATGGGTGCTGTCCGCTGCAGACCGGACCACGACCAAATATAACTACGATGCCTCTTGGGGCACGCCCGTGGACAGCAAGATGCAATTAGACTCCGAAGATGATGCAGCAATAGTGCATTGGGGCGGGGGGTGGCAGACACCCTCTGCGGCGGACATTCAGGAACTGGTAGATAATGTTACTTTCTCAGTTGAAACGCGCAACGGGCAGAAAGGAATGAAGGTGGTGTCGAAGACTAATGGTAACGTATTGTTCTTTCCTTTTGCCGGATATAAGGAAGGTATCTATGTTACGCATTATAATACGGACGGCGGATATGTCGGCAACGAACTTATACACTCTATGTGGGGTTACGAACGCCCTCAATTGCAAACATACATCTCTCCTAATATACGCTTTCGTTTAGCAGTTTGGCAGCGCCCATCTCATTATATAGGTTGGTCTATCAGGCCTGTTTTTAAGGGTACACCGCCGCAACAATAGAAAGATAAAGAGCATGAAGATATATAAGGTAAACGAGATATTCTATTCGCTTCAAGGTGAGGGAGCCAATGCCGGCACACCGGCGGTGTTTGTACGCTTTGCGGGTTGCAACTTACGCTGCCCCTTCTGCGACACGGACTTCGACTCCTACACGGAGATGTCGGCTGACGAAATTGCCGATGAAGTAGGGCAATATCCCGCAGATTTCGTTGTCCTGACGGGTGGAGAGCCATCGCTGCAGGTAGATGAAAATCTCGTTGCGGTGCTACGCAGTCGCGACCTCGTTATAGCCATTGAGACCAACGGAACACATCCGCTGCCCTATGACATCGACTGGGTAACATTGTCGCCGAAAGAAGGAAGCCAAATCGTGCTGACCGAAGCAGATGAGGTGAAGGTCGTTTATGTAGGTCAGGATGTAGAACCCTACCTTAACATTCCCGCCGACCACCACTTCCTCCAACCATGCAGGAAAGAAGAAAAAGCGTGCGAAACACAAACACCGAGCAGAGGCTCTCTCCGCAACAAAGTGCAAAATGAGAACACTCTCATTTGCGGGGAAAGCGACAACCCCTCTTTTGAACGTTCGGAGACGTTTTCCACTTCGCAGTCGGCATTTATTCACACGCAACAGGCAATTGACAATAGCGAAGAGGTTATACGATACATTCTAAAACACCCCGAATGGTCGCTTTCAGTACAGCTGCACAAGCTGCTCGGAATAAGATAACTTACAGCTTATATTTCCATCCGTCATCGCAAAAATAAATCTCCGCATAGCGGTTTTTTGTGACAATTAGTCGGTAATCAACTGCTTGGCATAGTATTTGTGCCATTACGTGCAGACTACTGATAAAATATTATAAGTACTATAAAAATGTGTTAGTTAGAGATAGATAGAAAGGAAATAGCAATCTATGGATTATTCAGAAAATCTAAAAAAGGTATTAGAAAGAAGCAAAGAATCAGCCATTCGTCTCGGCAATAGGGAGGTGACACCTGACCACCTCTTGCTCGGGCTTATCAATACTGAGGAGGGCAAGGCGTTTCGCTTGTTGCAGGCGACGGGTGTGGATATTGATAAGACTCGCCGCACTCTTGAGAAGCGCAATTTTCGGACGGGTTCGGAGATCACCGATCCGCATTACGACAAGCAGTCAGAGCGCATCTTGCGTATCCTTGAGTTAGAAGCCCGCTCTTACAAAGCTGAGATGCCGCATACGGAGCACCTGCTGCTTGCGTTACTGCGTGAGCGGGTGAATAAGGCGGCGGCATGGCTATCCGAACAGTATAACCTGACATACGAGGCACTCGAGAAGCAAGAGCCTAAACCTAAGCCGCAGCAGCAACCGAAGGCGGGCGCAGACTTCTCATCAGACCTCGAAGAGAATCGAGACGGTGAGGGGGAGAGTAAGGAAGCAGAAGTAAAGACCAAAGAAAAATCCTCTACACCTGCACTCGATAAATATGGCAAAGATCTCACTCGGCAGGCAGAAGAAGGGTTGTTAGACCCCGTTATCGGGCGAGAGAAAGAGATAGAGAGGGTGATCGAAATTCTCTCGCGTCGCAAGAAGAATAACCCTATCCTTATCGGAGACCCGGGGGTGGGCAAGTCTGCTATCGTCGAAGGACTTGCGCTGCGTATCGTTAAGCATCAGGTGTCGCCTCTGCTCTTCGATAAGCGTATCATCTCGCTCGATATAGCCTCAATGGTGGCAGGTACAACCTACCGCGGACAATTCGAAGAGAGAATGAAATCGGTGATTACCGAACTGCAGAAGAACAGGAATATCATCCTCTTCGTTGACGAGATTCATACCTTGATAGGTGCTGGCAACGCCTCCGGCACCTTAGATGCCGCCAATATTCTCAAACCCGCCCTTGCCCGCGGTGAGGTGCAGTGCGTGGGAGCCACCACCATCAACGAGTATCGCCGGTCGGTGGAGAAAGACGGAGCGTTGGAACGCCGCTTCCAGAAAGTGATGGTGGTGCCGACGACGAAAGAGGAGACACTCGATATTCTGCGCCGCCTGAGCGAACCGTACGGCAAGCACCATAATGTCTGCTACACCGAAGAGGTACTCGCTGCCTGCGTCAACCTCACCGACCGCTATGTCGCTGACCGAGCCTTCCCCGATAAGGCTATCGATGCTATGGACGAGGTGGGGGCAAGAGCGCAGGTGGAAACGAAAGAAAAGCCCGATTTTATCGATACTTTTGACCGCGAGATAGAATCGTTAGAGGCAAAGCAGCTGTCTGCCACTACCGGCGGAGATTATAAAGAGGCATTAGCCCTGCGAGAGCGTCAGGCAGACCTGAGAGAGCGGTTGCAGGCGGGTATCTCGCAGTGGAAGGAAGAACGGAAGCAGAAGCCGACAATGCTGACCACCGAAGATGTGGCGCATGTGGTGAGCCTGATGTCGGGCGTGCCGGTGCAGAGGGTGCAGACCGAAGAGAATGCGCGACTAAGGAATATGTCCGGCGTGCTCAAGAAAAAGGTTATCGGGCAGGACGAGGCAGTGGAAGTGGTGGTGAAAGCCATACAACGATCGCGCCTTGGGTTGAAAGACCCGAACCGACCTATCGGCACCTTCTTCTTCCTCGGACCAACGGGCGTAGGTAAGACATACCTTGCGCAGTCGCTCGCTGAGGAGATGTTCGGCAGCAAGGATGCGCTCATACGCTTCGATATGTCGGAGTATATGGAGAAACACACCACCTCGTTGCTCGTCGGAGCCCCTCCGGGGTATGTGGCGCATGAGGATGGAGGTAAACTAACGGAGGCAGTAAGGCGCAAACCCTATTCTATCGTACTATTCGACGAGATAGAGAAAGCGCATCCCGATATCTTCAATGTGCTGCTACAAGTGTTGGATGAGGGCAGACTAACAGATAGGCAAGGGAGAGTGGTTGACTTCAAGAATACTATCATCATACTTACATCTAATGTGGGCAGCCGAGGACTCAAGGACTTCGGCAGCGGTATAGGTTTTCAGTCATCGCAACAGATGGACGGCAAGGCTGTGAAGGCAGTGCTGATGAAGGCACTGCAGAAGCAGTTTCCGCCCGAGTTTGTCAATCGTATCGACAGCGTTGTTACTTTCTCGCCACTGCAGAAAGAGTCGTTATACAGCATCTTCGACCTCGAAATGGCGCAACTGAACAGCCGCCTGCTGCAGCAAGGTATCACCATTGCCGTTACTGATGCCGTCAAAGACCGCTTGATAGAGCAGGCTGACAGCAAGCAGTACGGAGCACGACCGCTCAAACGAGCCGTACAGAATGATATAGACGATGCGCTTACCGAACTGCTGCTCCTCGACGAGAGACACTCGCATATCGACATCGTCCTCCGCAACGATAACATCACTGCCGTCTGGGGATGAGAGGGCAATCCTCTCGTGCCAGGCAAAGATATAGCACATTAAACGCAAATCAGTCATTGGCATTGTATTATGGCTTAATCTCATTGTAAATGCAAGACAGTCTAATGGAGAACGTCTCCGAACGTTCATAGAGGATGGTTTAATGGCAGATTTGGACTAAAGAGCGATGACGCAGTGGAGAACGTCTCCTTACGTTCATAACGGATAATAATAACAAAGACACGCAATAATTATGGTAAAAACAGTAACAGATGCCAACTTTAAGGAAGTGTTGGCGGCGGGCAAGCCCGTAGTATTAGATTTCTGGGCACCGTGGTGCGGTCCTTGCCGCATGGTCTCCCCGTTAGTAGATGAACTCGCCGAGGAGTTTGACGGACAGATTGTTGTCGGTAAGGTCGATGTTGACGACAATGACGAAGCTGCTGCCGAATACGGCATCATGAGTATCCCGACCATCCTCTTCTTCAAGAATGGCGAACTTGTCAACCGCCACGTCGGTGCCGCTCCGAAAGAGGTGCTTCGCGACCTCTTCAAACAACTGCTCTAAGAACTTGGTCCTACACCCGTAATGATTTTCTAAACCGGGTCTTCTCGGTTGAGAGGATGGTTTATTGGAAAGGATGAATTATTGTAGAGACGGTTGAGAAGACCGTCTCTCAAAAAATTTTGCTTAATCTGTTAGTAGCGAACGTCTCCGAACGTTCTTTAGTAGAAATCTGTGAATGAAACACGGTAAAGAACGGGGTCGGACAACGTTTACACCCCACAGTAGAGACGGTGAAGAACACCGCGTCTCTCAACACCCCGTCTTTCCAAATTCTTTTAATGCTGTCTGCCGCCTATTTGCAGACAGGCGGCAGACAGACTCTCAAAAATCCGTCATTTTAATTCTTTGCCATCGGGTGTGTAGGTGCTGCCATCGGGTGCGACGATGAGCACCCGCCCCTCGCGAAGTAGCTTGCTGCCCGCTGATACACCTATATCCTTGGTTGCGGCTCTCCCGTCCAAACCCGTCTCCGTGTCGGTGAGAGTCTCAAAAGACCCCTGCTCTTCATCGATAACCTCCTCGCCTGACAACGCCTGACGGACATAGTAATACTGTTTGTCGGGTGAGAGACTTCGGATAGTGAAGGAGTAGTACTCCGCAAAACGTCGTTCGTTGCCGTCGTTCTCGTCGCCGTCCGTGCCGCGCATAGGTGCAGCCGCACGGTTATGCTCCGCCGCTGTTGCAGGCAGACCATCGCCGAGCGTGAGCTCAGTCAGGTAACCGCGCTCGTCGAAGGTGAGCGACATGACGAGTTGCGTATGTTCCGCGTCGCTGTAGAGGTGCCACACATAACCCGTGGCGGAGAAGTTCTGCACCCACGAGACGGTGGCCTCATTGCTGCTTGCCACGATAGGCGGCTCTATGGGAAGTATATTTGTCAAAGCATTCCAACCCGGAGTGTTACGGTAAATGGAAATACTCTTTGCCGGTACATATAAAAAACTTTCTTCAGGAACATATTTGAACAAATTATGACTATTGTTTCTTATTGCCGGAGGATTGATTGCCCTGCAATATAAATGCAGAACAGAGTCTGTTTCAACAAAACGGGCATCCACATATTTCAGTCCGCTTCCTAATGTGAGATGTGTTAGTCCGAGACAAGAGATAGAATTGGCTCCTAATGTGTCAACATTGTCTTTTATAACTAAATGTTTAAGATTATTCATATCACATAAAGCCCAAGAATCTATCTTTTTTAAACTTAATGGCAATTCTAAATATTCTATATTTAATGCATTCTCCATGGCTCCCGGCGCAAAATATGTCAGTCCTTCGTCCAAGAATACAGAATCTTGGTTGTTTCTTGTAGGATATGCTATCAATGTATCACCATTATGAGTATATAGAATACCTTTTTTGCTCATAAAATGCAAATTTTCATCAGACACAATTATACTCTCTAAGTTATTTTCTATAAAAGTCATTTTAGAGACCTGCTGATTTACTCCGGTACCCGTATATTTAATATATTTTATTGTTTTAGGAATTACAATTGTTTTCACTGTTGGTGTCATATTATTGAATGCCCTTTCTCCTAATCTGACAACAGAATATTCCATATCATTATATGTGACAGACTCAGGAATATGTAATGTGTCACATGTAAGATTCTTATAATTATATTCTCCGTATGCAGTATTATCGTACGTAACCTCAACGGAAGTGCTGTCTGCAAGTATATTATAACATATTTCTGCTCCTTCTGTATTTGCTGTTTTGAAGTCGTAAGCAAAAGCCCACGATTTCAGAGTAATAATAAATATAATTATATTTAGAATTCGTTTCATTGTCTTCATAATTTTGATGTTTATTAATAAGTTTATACTTTATTCATTTCTCCGATTTCATCGGATATTTTATGGTTGTTACGTTTTCGTAGCGTTTCTGTCAAGGGTAGAGACGTCTCTTTATGAGCGTCTCTCTGACCCATATCACGTCTTCTTAAATTCGTCATTTTAATTCTTTGCCGTCGGGGGAGTAGGTGCTGCCGTCAGGGGCGATGATGAGCACACGTCCCTCGCGAAGTTGCTTGGAGGCTGTTGGGACACCTGTATCCTCGGTTGCGGCTCTCCCGTCCAAACCCGTCTCCGTGTCGGTGAGAGTCTCAAAAGATCCCTGCTCCTCGTCGATAATCTCCTCGCCTGACAACGCCTGACGGACATAGTAATATTGTCTGTCGGGTGAGAGACTGCGGATAGTGAAGGAGTAGTACTCCGCAAAACGTCGTTCGTTGCCGTCGTTCTCGTCGCCGTCCGTGCCGCGCATAGGTGCAGCCGCACGGTTATGCTCCGCCGCTGTTGCAGGCAGACCATCGCCGAGCGTGAGCTCAGTCAGGTAACCGCGCTCGTCGAAGGTGAGCGACATGACGAGTTGCGTATGTTCCGCGTCGCTGTAGAGGTGCCACACATAACCCGTGGCGGAGAAGTTCTGCACCCACGAGACGGTGGCCTCATTGCTGCTTGCCACGATAGGCGGCTCTATGGGAAGTATATTTGTCAAAGCATTCCAACCCGGAGTGTTACGGTAAATGGAAATACTCTTTGCCGGTACATATAAAAAACTTTCTTCAGGAACATATTTGAACAAATTATGACTATTGTTTCTTATTGCCGGAGGATTGATTGCCCTGCAATATAAATGCAGAACAGAGTCTGTTTCAACAAAACGGGCATCCACATATTTCAGTCCGCTTCCTAATGTGAGATGTGTTAGTCCGAGACAAGAGATAGAATTGGCTCCTAATGTGTCAACATTGTCTTTTATAACTAAATGTTTAAGATTATTCATATCACATAAAGCCCAAGAATCTATCTTTTTTAAACTTAATGGCAATTCTAAATATTCTATATTTAATGCATTCTCCATGGCTCCCGGCGCAAAATATGTCAGTCCTTCGTCCAAGAATACAGAATCTTGGTTGTTTCTTGTAGGATATGCTATCAATGTATCACCATTATGAGTATATAGAATACCTTTTTTGCTCATAAAATGCAAATTTTCATCAGACACAATTATACTCTCTAAGTTATTTTCTATAAAAGTCATTTTAGAGACCTGCTGATTTACTCCGGTACCCGTATATTTAATATATTTTATTGTTTTAGGAATTACAATTGTTTTCACTGTTGGTGTCATATTATTGAATGCCCTTTCTCCTAATCTGACAACAGAATATTCCATATCATTATATGTGACAGACTCAGGAATATGTAATGTGTCACATGTAAGATTCTTATAATTATATTCTCCGTATGCAGTATTATCGTACGTAACCTCAACGGAAGTGCTGTCTGCAAGTATATTATAACATATTTCTGCTCCTTCTGTATTTGCTGTTTTGAAGTCGTAAGCAAAAGCCCATGACCCTAAAATGACAGAAATTATTTCAAAAATTGCTCGTTTCATGATTACTATAATATTAGTGTTTTACAATAATTTGACTTATACTTTGTGTCTGCCCTTGATTTAGTATCAAGATATAAGTGCCATCCGATAAAGATGATACGTCTATTTCTTCAGTATATTTATCATTGGCAATCTTTCTTAAGACTAAATTTCCTGACATATCATATACTCTCAACACACTTCTAACGTCCTTCCCTGATAACTCTACTTTCAAAATATTGTTTACAGGGTTGGGATGTAATTTCATTTTGAAGTCAGAATCTAATTTCTCTGCTATGATGCGACTCTTCATAGGAATTTGTGAAGGATTGATATTTTGTGACAAAGCAAGAATTTCTCCAATACTTGCCGAATAACTATATATACAATTTGAGTTTTGGATAACAATAAGTTCAACAACAGATGATGTGGAATATGAACGTTTTTTAATACTAATGTCAGGCATATCATCATTATCTTCATCTGTTTCACCATCCACATACCATCTTATCTGTATGTTATCTTCATCGCTGAATTCTGCCAATTGAGTTAAATCATTAGGGATCATATATATGTCATACCAATTTGTTCTTTCATCATTAATATACAAACCAAATGGCACACTGTCTGTCGTAAATATTATGGTATCAGGTTCCGCATCAAAACATCCTGAGCCTCCAGTGGCGTAGGCGATAATAGTGTCATTACCGGCTTCTCCTGTTGTTACTACTTTAATTTTTGATAGATTGCCATTAGGATCATAACCTGATAAACGTTGCCATTCATGTGTATGACCGAAGTACCAAGCATAATTCTGCTCGCTTGATGCACCATCCAGCTCCAAGATAATGGTATCTCTCATACCTTTTGAAATACAATGTGTACTATCTACTCGGACAATACCATTTGGTGGTGTAGGACTAATAGTGAGATCTAATGATGCTGTATTTGAATCACAATTATCTAATCCAAGAGGCGTGACAGTTATAATTCTTGTTCCGTATGATGGAGTTGAATAATATAGTGTATCACTTTCCGTTTGCATAACTACATTATTAACTCTCCATTCGTATCTGTTCGCATCAGGTCCTATGGCATCTGACGCTCTGCGAACAATATACATCTCTATGGTATTAGGTGTTGCGCAAGTACTTCCCTCAATATAGACATTGGCAGGCTTGATATTGATTACTTTCGTTTTATAAAGAGGTGTTAAAGTGTCAGTTCCCAGAACCTCATATACGATGATTGAATCTGTCAAACCTATAGACATTGATGGGGTGACTTTTATTGTACGTTGTGATACATTATCTTCATGTGACCACATACCGGTTGGAAAGTTCCAAAGAACTTCTGCACCATTAGGAATTTCACCTTTTATTGTATAAATATACTCTTGTCCGGGAATAAGACATGTCGGACCTTCTATCTCTATATTATTGCCCCAACGCCTATATATGTGCAAACTGCTTTGTGTGATTGCACATTCTACTTGACTATCCACATATTTTGCGGAAACAATGACATCACCTTCTGTATTATCATCAAGTCTCAATACAATAAACGTGCTATCATTATCTGTGTCTATGATTGACCAATCATTTGGTTTCGTCCACGAATAATGAACATTTTGCACTATATTTGAGATTTCTATCCGCACATCTGATGAACCATATGGCTGATAAAAATCAGTCCTGTCAAACTCCGGTTTAGGAGCCTGCTTGACAAGAGGTAAAGAAACACGTTTTGAAGCATCGTCTTTGTTACAACGTCCCAGATTTAGCCGAATCTCGTTTATACTATCGTCAATCAACGGTTTCACTTTAAATGTGACAGAACTTCCGTCCCCTGCCATATAATATACAGAATCAACAAAATATGGTCGATTGACACTATCATTGATGTTCCAATAATAGTGATCCATGCCTATTTGGTCATCAAGATTGACGGTCAAAATCGGTTCAACGGAAAAAACCACCACATCACCGGCTTCTACACAGGCCGGTCCTTCTATTGCAAAGCCGGCAGGAGGAGCGAATGTTTTATAAATATCCACACTCTCAGCAGACGTACAGCCGACAGTTCGATAACGATAGGTTATGCAACCTTTGCCATAACCCTCCGCCGGACAAACCACCTTAATCTGACTCATAGAGGCATTATAACCATCTGCAAATTGTAAATCTCCACGCAGTAACCAACTATGGTAGGATAGTCCTGCTTGCCATGAAGCATCAACAGAAGCGGTAAGAGTATCGTTCAGCATCATGCAACAACTTTCTACAGCTTGTCCGTTGATACGAATGTAATCTTGAGCATTTAGAATGCTTAGTGACCATACAATGATAACACATACAGAAATGATTTTCTTCATAATTTTGATGTTTATTAATAAATTTATACTTTATTCATTTCTCCGATTTCATCGGATATTTCGGGTTGATAAAATATTCTCTCCTGCATGGTCTGCCGTGCAGTCAGACCGTGCAGAAGAGAGGAGAAGGTTAGTTAGCAGAGAACTGCCCGACGAGTGTCAACGAGCCGCTCTGTATCTCAATAGAGTAGGAACCTGCTGCCACCTGTGCCGTGGTGCCGCCTGCAAAGGTTTGATTAACAACCTGTGTGCCAGCGCTGTTGCGCACGATAAGGCGACCGCTGTGGATACCTGAGGTAACTGCAAGAGTGCGACCTGCGATGGTTGCATGGAAATCTGTTGGCTGTGTCGGTTCATAACCGGACTGACCGGCATCGTCCAGCGAATTGTCGCCAGGCAGGAAGCCGGCTACCTCAAACAACTCGATTTCCACTTCTTCATCAAAAGCTGATGTTTGTACTACCGGCACCGCCAGCAGCAACAGGCTGACGAACAGCCAAAGAAAATTTCTCGTCTTCATAATAACAAATTTATTTTTGGTTGTATGGTTGGTGATAACTTCATAATATGAGTAGCCGAAATCACAGATATTGTGATTCCGGCTACAAAATTACTGCTATTTAAGCAGGTATGCAAGTAAAACATTGGACAATGGATTTTCTATAAACAAGAAGAAATCAATTAATTGCGTGTTTGTGGCATTGGACAAGTCAAGACTCTGCTTTAGAAAAAGCACCTAAAACAATCAAATTAAGCAAATATTCACGCATATCTTTGGTCTGTACTCCGAACTTTTGTGATAGTCTGTATTTGAAAGTTCCGATACCTGATGTACTATAAATAAGAATTTCTGCAATCTGTTTGTTACTGAAACCACCCAATAACATCAGAACACATAAGCGAAATTCCTTCTCATCAAGATTATGTTTGGTATGTAGTTTATCTGCCAACAGGAAGAAATATTTGTTGACTTTTTCGTGTAGTTTGTCATAGTCATTCCAAGAGATTTCTTTTTGCCAATCCTCCGAACCTCGGATAGCGTCGCATACGGTCTCTGCTTCTTTCAGAATCTGCTTTCGCATGTTGTTATAATTTCGGATGATGGCTTCACTCTTTTTCTGAATACTCTCATTCTCCTGCATCAACATTGCCTGTTGTTTTAGCAAAGTATCTTGGCGCTGCTTTTCCTGCTTGGTTCGTGACAGAAGTCTGTCTTCCTTCTCTCTAATATCATCGTTCATCCGTTGTTCTTCAATGGCAATATCTTCAAAGGCTTGCCTCTTGTGGTTGCGTATTCGTATCTTTGCATAATATGACAGTGATGAGAGCAGAAGCAATGCAGCAACAAATAGTATAAGCCTGATATAATGTGGTTTATCATCCTGCTCCTGCTGTAACAACGCAACGGCATGTGACAAATTGCCTTGGCGTATCTCTATCTGCTTGTGTATATCTGCTCTGTCTGCATGAATCTGCTGCCGAGTGTACATAGAAATGGTAGAATCTTCATTTGCCAATATATAATAAGAGTTGTTTTTCTCTCCCAGTGAATGTGATTTCTGTGCGACAATTTTTGCATAATAAACAGCAGAATCATGTCTGTGAGTAAAGGAGAAACATTGTGCCTTTATCATATATGTCATGGTATTACAATCACCATAAGTCAGCAATTTGTTAACAGCATAGAGGGCTGAATCGTATTGTTCCATCCTAACATACAATATTGACTTTGTCTCCCATGTTTTGGCAATTACATTTACATTAGAGCAATTGGCATTTATTGTGTCAAGCAAAAAAACGGTTTCTTCACGCAATTTCTGTTCTGCCAACTGAAGTGCTGCTGCATTTAGTGCATAATAATACATCGTACTATCTCCGGAAAGTATGAATTGATCTGCACAGTGTTCATACATATCGTATGCAAGCGCGAAAGAACCTTCAAGGTGGCACATCGTGCCGATGTTGGAGTATATACGTCCGAGGGTGGCGTGGTCGGAGAAAAGCGGATTGCACACAGGTCGGCAGAGATACTCTGCGTGTGTGCCGCCGTGGAACACCTGCATAGCTGCCACGTAGTCGCCACGTTCGCGGAGCAGGCATCCGTAGCGGTAGCAGGCACGGACATATTGGTCGGGGCGGAACGTTCTGCCGCACCATGTGTCAAGAGTGCGGTAAGTAGCGGCTGTCTCCTCGCCAGTGCTACATACGCTGTCCGATTCAGGATTGGATGAGCAGGAGACAAGAACTGCCAGCAGACAGAAGAATGATATGTGATAGAAAGGTTTCAAGGCTTTTACGGTAGGTCGGGCTTATATATTATAGAGTCGCTCTGCTCGTGATAATGTAAAAACATTGTCATATAGACAGGTGCATACAATATGTTGCCATTAACGGTCAGATTGCTGTTGCCGAGTACTATTGCCCTACTGATATTAGACTCCGGGCTTGACATCATATTATTTAACGCCACGTGCCGCATATAATCCTTGCCGGACTTCACTTCAAGCGGAATAATTTTGTCGTCCTGCTCCAACAGAAAATCCACCTCGCCGTGCTTTTTACTATTGAAATAGCGCAGTGTCCAGCCGTGGGCGTGCAATTCTTGTGCCACAACATTCTCATAGATGGCACCGCTATTGATATTTACCTCTCCCTGAAGAATCAACTCTTCAATACTTTCAGAAAACAATGCTCCTACTCCAATCCTTTTTAATGATAACGGTGTCTCTATAATTTTTACAATATCATTATTTATTGCTAAAATTTCAATATTATCGACTCCTTCAGGTATTATAAAAATACTATCTATTTTGTTAGACGGATAACAATATAGATTTTTTTCATCTTTACTATAGAGAACTCCATTTTTAGAGATGAATTGCGGATTTTCGTTATCAACAATAAATTCTTGAATGCTATTTTTATATCCTATACTATAGTTATCAATTTCTATTATTGTTTTAGGTATGTAAAGTCTTTTTACGCTATTTAGATACGCTAAAGCACGTCCTTGTATAGCGCATATAGTATATGAATAATTGTCATATTCTATACTATCCGGAATATATAGCGTGTCGCAATTTAAATAAGGGTAGTTTTGAACCACAGAGTCAAAGGAAATTGCCACCTCAGAGGTTAGTGCAGCGGTGCTGTCTGATAAGAGATTAAAGCATAACGAGTTGCCGTATCTGTCAACAGCTCTAAAGTCGTAGGCAAAAGCCCATGATTTCAGAGTAATAAGAATGATACATAAATGTAATCTGTTCATAATGTATGTGATTTAGTGTTTAATAATAAATTGTTTAGATATTACATCTTCTCCAGAATATAAAATCATCGAATAAATGCCATTGGGAAAATGTTTAATTCAATAGTTCGTTAAAAATTTGACGTGGGAAAATATCGCTAAGCAACCACTTTTAGACCAAAACTCTATAGGTTCACTTCTTTGCCGTCGGGCGTGTAGGTGCTGCCGTCAGGGGCGACGATGAGCACCTGACTCTATATCAGTGAGAGTAACTTTTTTTCTCAAAAAATTCACCTGACAGAATAAATATGTTCTCGTAATATTCATATCCGGTAGCCCTTGTCTTTACCTCATCTTTTATATGTATCCAACTGTCTTTGTTGTAGATACTATACGTGTCCATCGATTTCATATTGGCAACAGCTAATCTACCAGAGTCAAGAGGACAGATATCAACCCAAGTTACAATTAAGGAGGTGTCACTATATATAGAAAAAATATGTCCAAGTTTATCCTGATGATGCGTGCAGTAAGTTAAACTATAGGCAGAATTGGAATCTAGTCGTTCAAACGTATGATAATCAATATCTATTTTTTGATTGATGAGTTGATAATCAATAGAATCAACATCGATCCACTCTCCTATCCATCTTTCTTTGTTACATAGTCTAATTGTTTGCATCGGATAGATAGCAACAATTGAGTCTGCATACAGATAAGTCCAATTGGAATCTGAAAGAGATAGTATTCCTACAAGATGATCAAAGTGGAGTGTTAGAACTAACCCCGTTTCGTTTTTAATATTGTATGAAGCATAAGTTGGTGATAGTTTTTCTACCATGCCCAAACATCCATATAAAGTAAAACAAACACAATAAAAAGTTGTTTGTAAAAAATAGTGTAACTTCATATAATCTATAAATATTTAATTCCAATAATTGAAATAATCGAAAGCATGGTATGAGTAATTATCATCTATATCATGGTAGTGTAGAGATATTCTCAGAGCATCAAGCGAATAAACATCTGGATTCAATGCATGATATATGGTGCCAATGTTAGTATTAGCCTCGTTATGAATATACGCCAATATTCCCGGATGGTACCAACCTTCAAATGGATTGAAAATGTTATTTGACGAATTATATTGCACATATGGGTACGAAATACCACAATATTGCTGATAAAAAACGGCCTCGGCAAAATTGCCCCACATTTCTCCGATTCCGCAATAACCGGCATATTGTCCTGTGCAATCATTACCATACCCATAATTTGCAATTGCGTAGTCTACATAACGTTGCCAGTACGTCTCATTTACCCTATAGAAATGGCTGGAATGAGCGAGTTCATGAAATACAGTTAGATATACCTCTTGTGTTGTAAGAGTTGTTGATTGCTCAAAGAATAACAACATATCCGGAAATTGAATTGGAATAAATAATGCAATAGGTATAGCATATAAGTGCAGAATGGATAAGGTAGCATTGTAGTCGCTTATTGCATGTATTAACGAACCAATTAGTGCCCCTATGATTGTAGATTGTTCTTCTGCAAAATGGTGAAACATGGGTGTACACCCCAACCATCCGTGTGAATTAAATCCTAGCATCCATATTCTCATGTCAGCCGGTGGGGTGATATTGTTTGCAATGGCGAGATTTTTATAAATAACTAAACTTTCCCACATCTCATTAAATGGCGTTTGAGACGCAGGGAGCATGTATAAATTGTTTATTTATAGGATATTTTGATTTGCCATTTGTATCAAAAATCCTGTT
>CAKZZM010000197.1 GCA_937885465.1 uncultured Bacteroidales bacterium | reverse complement strand
AAAGATTGTTTGATTTTTGTTGATTTTTTTGTGGTGAGGGTGAGGAGATTTTTTTGTGGGGGGGGTATGGATGATGTCGAAATGGCATTTCGACAATTATAAGAACGGATATGGGGGTGTAATGTCGGGATTCAATCCCGACAAAGATATAAACGAGGATTAACTGCATATATAAACGAGGATTAACTGCATATATAAGCGAGAATTAACTGCGTATATAAACGAGGATTAACTGCGCATATAAGCGAGAATTAACTGCATATATAAACGAGGATTAACTGCGCATGAATGCGCAGGGCAAATACGTTATATATCATCCACAGGTTGAGCTGATATGCGACAGGCGAGGATATTTCTATATCAGCCACAGGTTGAGCTGATACGCTCAACGAACGTGGGGCTATCTGCTGTTGGGGGATGATTTGAGGGCTTGATAAATCACTCTACGGATTTTTAGTTCTTGGTAGAGCATGGCACGGATGAAGGCGGGGAGCTGGAGGTAACGTTTGGGCTTGCCTGTGTTTTTGTCGATTGGAGCTTGCGGGTCGGGGTGCTTGCCACGGACATTGGGGAGTTGTTTTTCGTAGCGGGTCTTGAAGTCGGTGTAGAGTTGCAAGGCTTCTTCGGGAGTGTAGTAGTCGGGGATTTTGTTAATTTGACGATGGAATTGCTGTTGGTCGGTCAAGCCATTCGGCTGTACGGCTTGGAGGATTTGGGTAGTGCGGTGGCATGCCTCTTTCCAACGGTTGTGGTGCTTCAATTCTTCGCCTTTCGGCGGGTCTTTCTTGAAATCACGAGGGTGACGGACGGCATAGGCTTCTTGTTTGCCACGGTGGATGATTCTACCGCGTTCGTCTCTGTATTTCTTTTGGCGGCTAATGATGCCGTGTTTTTCGATGGCCCCGTGAATCTCATCGAACGGAGTCTGTAGTTTGACTTCTGCCATGGCGAGATGGTGTTTGAGTGGTTTTTAGTTGTTCTTCTTGGGCTGGCCCGTTGGTAAGAATGCCAACGAAATGCACGATGAATTCTTTTTTGATGCAGTTATTGCTCGGTGTTTCGTTCTTCGGGTAGTATGGTGTGTCGGTGTGGGTAGTATGGTGTGTTGGTGTGGGCAGCAGAGTAACATACGAATCACATAAGAATAACATACGAATCACATAAGATTGATTGCTGCAATATGGCTGCAAAGATACTGCTTTATTCGGAGATGTGCAAGAGGGTTTCGCAACGTTTTTCGCCTGAATGGGTGATTTTTATGGGATTTTGTTGCGAGTATCAGAATTTTGTTGTACTTTTGTAGGGTCTAATGATGTGGTTTATCCATATTTAGAGTTGCAGCGGTTTTGTGTTGGGATAAGCTATTGTTAGGCAAAGTGAACATTGAAGAAACTGATAATTACGACTTCTCCGACCACGGAGCCAACCGCCTCGGTGCTTCGGCGCTGATGCAGGGTCTGGCTGACGGTTACTTCGTACTGCCTTACACCATACAGAACTACCTCGCCGACCAGATTGGCGTGCCGCGTATGTCCACCGACCGTCCCGAGTTCGCCGAGGCAGAGAAGGCTGTCAACGACAAGATACAACGCCTCATGTCGATACAAGGCACGGAGTCGGTTGATACTATCCACAAACGCCTTGGTCTCGTCATGTGGGACTTCGTAGGTATGGGTCGTACCGCCGAGAGCCTGCGCACCGCCATCCAAAAGATTGATGAGATAAAGAAAGACTTCTGGACGAACGTCTATATCCCCGGCACTGCCGACAGTCTGAACAACGAGCTTGAGAAGGCTCTGCGTCTTGCCGACTTCATCGAGATTGGTCGTCTGATGGCAGTCGATGCCTTGAATCGTGAGGAGTCGTGCGGTGGCCACTTCCGCGAGGAGTACCAGACCGAGGAGGGCGAGGCACTGCGTCAGGACGACAAGTTCTCATACGTGGCTTGCTGGCGTTACACCGGCGAGGACAAAGAGCCCGAACTCATCAAAGAACCCCTCGATTACGAGTTCACCGAACGCAAGACGAGGAACTACAAGTCGTAAGACATATTGTTAAATAAGGTACGCAGGCTGTCCTATATCCGTAGGCAACGCCTGCGTATCCTTAGATTTATCTCGCTCACTACCGCAACCGAACCGCTACCCTTGGGTTGCTATTCAGTAACTCAACGGTAGCGCACACGGCAACAAAAACAATGCTTCTGACTAATCCTGAAAACGCTTGACTCGTTTACTAAAAAGGTTGACTCCTACCCTAAAGCGGTTGACTTCTTAAGATGATGACAAAACGCCGGATACAAACAGAAAAAACTACATGTTTATTTACATAATACGCAAAAAAGCAGTAATTTTGCTTGCAAAATTATCGCAATCGTTTTTAGCACAAGAACATAGAATGCTAATATTGACTATGCCTGATATATAGAAAACCCATGAAACAACCGACCGCCTACCGACTCACCGCCGAGACATAAAATGATGAAAATGACATCTGACATATTACAAACCATAGCCAGCTATCGCCAATTAGGCATTGAGGATCAGATTGATTACAAGAAATTCTACTTGTATTCTATCATCACACACTCTACCGCTATTGAGGGTTCTACCGTTACGGAGATTGAGAACCAGCTGCTTTTCGATGAAGGTATCACGGCTCCGGGACGCACGTTGCAAGAGCAGATGATGAACCTTGATCTCAAGGCTGCGTATGAGGAGGCGCAAAAGTTAGCGGAGCAACACACTTCCTATAGCGTGGATATGCTCTGCCGTCTGTCATCTATCGTGATGAAAAACACCGGCAGCATGTACAACACACCGCTTGGCTCGTTCTCGGCTGCCGAAGGCGAGTTGCGCAAGGTGAATGTAACAGCCGGTTTCGGCGGACGTAGTTATTTGGCGCACGAGAAAGTACCGCGGGCTTTAGCGGATTTCTGTAGATGGCTCAATAATGAGCGCAAATCGTTGCCGGAGAAAGATATCCTTGCTGCCTATCGCCTTTCCTTTATAGCTCATTACCGCTTGGTAACTATCCATCCATGGGCAGACGGTAACGGACGAATGTCACGATTGGTGATGAATATGCTGCAATGGGAGTTCGGGCTCATTCCGGTCAAGGTCCTTAAAGAGCAGAAAGCCGAATATATCCAAGCACTCAACGACACACGCGATAAAGAGGATGAATCCATCTTCCCGAGTATTATGCTGCATCTGCATAACACCAACTTGCAAGCAGAGATTGAGGCTTATGTGGCAAGCCTGGGAACAGACACAAAAACTATAGGAAAAACTATAGGAAAGAAACTTGGAAAAACTGCAGGAAAGATAGTAGAATTAATGCGCAACAATCCGCAAATTACCATTCCTGAGATTGCTGTTGCCGTGCAAACATCTGAGTCAAACGTGCTGCAACATACGGCTAAACTGCAAAAGCAAGGCCTTATCCGCCGTGCAAATGGTCGCAAAGAAGGCCATTGGGAAATTGTGTCGCAGTAAATGTCGCAGTAAATACGAAATATCTCTCCGAAAGATTAGGAGTAAATAGAAAAACCATCCAACGGGATGTTGTTGCATTACAAGAAAAACACCTGATTCAATGGGTTGGCTCCGATAAAACCGGCCATTGGGAGATAATAAAAAATGAGAAATAGACTCTACTGTCACCGCTCATCCATCCACCGACCAATGCGCAAATCGTCGAACGCACGGTATTGGAACTAAAACAACGCGGGAAAAAGCCAACAACGTGTCTATGCCCGAAAAAAGAAGTATATATTGCACGCAAATGTGTGCAGCAACGCCCAAACCACTATACGGATATCGAAGGGATACCGATAGGATAGCGAAACAGAACAGACTTGCCAAAGACATGCAAAAGCGATGACTAAACCTGAAAAAGGTTGACTCGATAACTGAGATAGAATCTTAAAAATCGTAAACTTTTGACTCGTTTACTGAAAAGGGTTACTCCAATCCTAAAGCGGTTGACTTTTTAAGAATTGCAGAACCATTTTTTGTAACAAATATTTTAGATTGCGATTTTTTACTAATTTTGTAGCGTATATTGGGAAATATTAACCCGATACTAACCCATTGTCCCCGTAGAAACCTCAAAATAACAGACATAGAACCAGAAAGACAACTAAAAACTACATAACATATAAAGCATAGCAAAAATTAGGCATATACCTTTATAGACAAGTCGGCAAAACTGTAAGGCAATAAGGAGATATATGTCCCTGCTATCCGTGTTCTTGCATGGGTAAGTGGGGTGTTATTGCCGAGTTTGCCGACTTTGTCTATTACCCCGCTTGCCTATGCTTTTTTTTCTCACAATAACGAGACTGACCGGATAGCCATTGCTATTCGGTCGGTTTGTTTAAATATAGAGCATAATGCAAAAATATATCGGAATTGACATATTTGCAGGAGCAGGAGGATTAAGTTTAGGTGCAGAATGGGCGGGCATAGCCATGACACATGCCATTGAAATCAGCCCGTACCCTGCCGCAACTTATCAGCATAATCATCCAAACACTATCGTCTTGCGAGATGATATACAGAAAATAGATACATCATCAATAAAAACAGGTAAGCAAGAATTATTTGTTATTATGGGTGGTCCTCCATGCCAAGGCTTTTCCATGTCTAATACGATGAGCCGTAATATGGAGAACGACAAAAATTTTCTATATCTTGAATTTGTTCGCTTTGTTCGCGACCTACGTCCAAGATGGTTCGTTATGGAAAATGTGTGGGGGTTAACTAAAATGAATGATGGTGAAACAATGGAGATGATAAAAGAAAGTTTTGTCGGATTAGATTACACTATCAAACCGAAAATCTTGTGGGCGTCTAATTATGGAGTTCCACAAAAGCGTTATAGGTTTTTTCTCGTTGGCAACAGAGATAACATCCCCTTTGAGTTCCCTCAAGAAATGGGAACAACTATCACAGTACACGATGCCATTTCCGATTTGCCGATACTGACTAATGGACAAATGCTTGATTCTGCACCATATACGCTTCCGTTTGATGAGGCCAGCGAGTATGCACAACTGATGCGACAAGATTCAACCGAATCACAACAAAACTTCGTCTCTCTGAATAATGAATTGGTTATTGAACGTTATAACTACATTCCACAAGGTGGTAATTGGCGAGATATTCCGGATTCTTTAATGCAAAACTATGCGGATAAAAGTCGTTGTCATAGTGGTATATACAAGAGATTGAGAGATGATGCCCCTTCCGTGGTAATCTCCAATTACAGAAAGAGCATGCTTATTCACCCTACGCAAAATAGAGGTTTATCAGTTAGAGAGGCAGCACGTCTACAAAGCTTTCCTGATAGTTACTATTTTATGGGACCGCACATGTCTATTCAGCAACAAATTGGAAATGCTGTTCCACCCCTATTAGCAAAAGCAGTTTTTGAACAAATCATCAAGACAACCAATGAATATGAAAGAAGTAGAAAGCATACCAAAAGCTGATCAACTAATGGGGTCTATTCGCTCAATTGGTTATACATTTGAATCGGCAGTTGCTGATGTTATTGATAATAGTATCAGCGCTAAAGCTACTCATGTGTCGGTGCTATTTCCAATGACACCATTAGAAACTATGGCTATTGCAATTGTTGATAATGGTTTAGGCATGTCTAAAGAGCAATTGTTTGAGGCAATGCGTATAGGTAGTTGCACAGTAGAGGGAGAACGAGCAACGGATGATTTAGGCAGATACGGAATGGGCTTAAAGTCTGCGTCACTTTCGCAATGCAGAATCGTAACAGTTGTAAGTATTCAAGATAAGAAACGTACCGCCTACAAGTGGGACTACAATCACATCCAAAAGAAAAAGAGTTGGATGCTTTTAGAATTAGATGATGTGGAAATTGACAAACTTCCGTATATTGAATATTTACAGACACAAGGGACAATAGTTATTTGGCAAGACTTTGATATTATCTCGAAATCAAGTGCAGGGCGTGTATTTGATTCTTTAGTAAAACATCAGCAATCCTTGGCAAAGTACTTATCTCTAATTTTTCACCGCTATCTCTCTAATAAAACAAGCAAGAAGCTATCTATTAACATCAATCAATACGAATTAGAACCTTTAGACCCATTCCTTGAAACGAATCCTAAAACCACAACTAAGAAAGAGAAGACTATTGCATTAAGAGATTCGCAAGGTGTGGAACAATATATCAGAGTAAAGCCATTCATCCTACCATTTGCGACAGACCTATCAGAAAAGGATAAAAAATTGCTCGGTGGTGTAGATAATTTGCGAGCAAAACAGGGCTTTTATATTTACCGCAATAATCGTTTGATTATATGGGGAACTTGGTTTGGTATGAAACCGCGCAACGAATTGACTAAAAATGCTCGCATTCGTGTAGATATTCCAAATTCGTTAGATGATATTTGGAGCGTAGATATCAAGAAACAATCTGTTACCATACCTGAAAAGATACAACGCCAACTGAAGAATACAGTTAATGAGGCTCTGGAAATATCTGTCAAAAAAGAAACGCATCGTGGTCGGAAAGAAAGTGTGGATGAGAATATTGATTATATTTGGGATAGATTAAAAGGCAGAGGTAACAATTATTTCTATCAGATAAATCGTGACAGCAAACTATATCAGTTCATTCGCGAGAAAATGACAGAGGAAGATTATCAGTACTTAGAAATGTTTTTAACGGAAGTGGAAAAGAACTTCCCGATACAACAAATGTACATAGACAAGTCAAACGATAATATCCAACTTGACAATCCTAATGAGCGATTAAATGATGTTTACCAATTAGCCGTTACTATGATTGAGACTATAAGAAAAGTGCGGATTGATGACATTGAAAATATAGTTTGCGATCTAATGTGTTCCGAACCATTCTGTAATTACGAAGAATTAAAGGATAAATTACTAAACGACTTCAAAAATGATCACTGATTTTCAATACAACACAATAAGAGATATAACCACCTATTATATAGAAGATAATATACAGAAAGGTGGGGAATTGCGTTTTGAAGATATTGGTGGATATATTCAAAATAGTTTGTTTCTGCTCAAACTTGATAATGTGTGTTCAGAAGAAGATTTCCAAAGAATCTTTTCTGATATTGAATACAAGTACAAAGTTAGGCATCCAGAAGGTCATGCTATAATTGATGACTATGATACGCATATTGATTGGTATATTGATGATGATATTGAAAATCATTTTTATTGGAATCGTTATAAGAATTATCTAATTAAGCAGGGTAATATATCATTTAATAGCATCAACCGATTAGAACAAAGCACATTACCAGATATACTTAATTGTATGGGCGACCCAAAATCAGTAAATAAGCAATGGAAAAGAGGTTTGGTTATTGGTGATGTGCAATCTGGCAAGACATCAACTTACACAGGGCTGATATGCAAAGCGGCAGATGCGGGATATAAGGTTGTTATTCTTCTTGCTGGGATTACAGAAAATTTGCGCCAACAAACCCAAGGACGAATAGATGAAGCAATAGTAGGAATAACTCAACGCAAGCCCAGAGTAAAGGGTATGCCTATTGAGACATTACATATTGGTGTCGGCTTGGATAATAAAAAAATACCTGCAACATCTTACACATCGTGTGTAAGTGATTTTGTGGGTAACAATGATAAAATCGCAACATCTCTTGAATCACACAACTCTTTGATTCTATTCGTAATCAAGAAAAATGTATCGGTACTTAACAAACTGTACAATTGGCTAAAAGAACTAAATTTAGACCCCGTAAAAGGCTATATTGATGTCCCAATGTTACTAATTGATGACGAGGCCGATAATGCTTCAGTTAACACCAAGAAAGACGAAACAGACCCAACGAAAACAAACAAATTGATTCGCAATATTTGTAATCTATTCAAGAACTCTACATATTTAGGTTTCACTGCAACGCCATACGCAAATGTGTTTATTGACCCAGATTCCGTTGATGCAATGAAACAAGCAGACTTATTTCCACAGGATTTCATATATGTACTTAATCCGCCAACAAATTATATTGGAGCAAATGAAATATTCTTTGAGAACTCGCTTTATCATCATAATTTACGCTATATTTCTGACATTGAAGAACCAGACTATACATCAGACGAATATGATGAAATGGTCAAGTACAACGAAGATGATCTAAATATGGGTACTTTCTATTTCAAGCATAAAAAGGATTGGCATGGCATTTTACCTCATTCTTTGCGAGAAGCAACATTATCTTTCTTTCTCGGAAATTCAATACGAGATTTAAGAGGGCAGAGCAAGACACATCGTAGTATGCTTGTCAATATGTCGCGCTTTATCAAAGTTCATAAGTATATTGCCGAATATATTTCCGTATTGCATCAGGAAGTAATAAACACTATCAAACTGAATTTTAGTGAAACCGAGGATAATAGTAATCTACCATTATATGACGAGTTGCATAAAGTCTGGCTCTCAAATTATTCACGAATAACAGATGTATCATTTCAGCGAGTTGTGCAAAAACAGAATCTTTTGCATGCTATTGAGAACATCCAAGTGGTAGTAGTTAATGGTTCAAAATTAGCAGGTGCGCTAAACTACCAAGCACAAGATTCGGCAAGAGTAATTGCAGTTGGTGGTTTGGCACTCTCTCGTGGACTAACTTTGGAAGGGTTGATTACAAGTTATTTTTACCGTAACACATCCACTTTTGATGTTCTTATGCAAATGGGGCGTTGGTTTGGCTATCGCAGAGGATATGAAGATTTATTCCAAATATGGACGACACAAATGAGTGCAGATTGGTACGCGGAAGTTGCATTGGCCGCGCAGGAACTAAAAGATGATATTGCAAATATGTTCAGCCAAAAACTCACGCCCAAAGATTTTGGTATTAGAGTGCGTGATGACAATGAAAAGTTGCAGATAACAGCCTCAAATAAAATGCGTTCTGCTAATGCGCTGAATGAAAGATATTCCTTCTATGGCAACATCTATGATACCCCATATTTGAGCAAGGATATTTCATTTAATAGAAATAATCATGAGGTTATTTGCAAGTTGGCACAACTGCTATTTGAGAAAGGATACGCGTTTAATTACGCAGATAATAAGTTTTGGCAACAAAATGTGTATGACACAGCAAACGATAAATCACGCTACTTTGCAGATGTCCCCAAAGAGGTAGTTGTCAGTACTCTTCAGCAAATTAAAGTATCATTAGTTAATCCTAATTTCAATACTGATAACTTACTCAATTTCTTAAATTCCACTGATAGTGAGCAACTCAATTTATGGGATATCGTGTTTGAAGGTGGTGATGGGGAGAAACATTATGATATTGAAGGATTAGAAATGATAACATGTCCTTCTCGTGCGATAGAAAAAGCACAATCCCGAAATGTAATTCAAATTAGTTCACGGCGTAGAATATTAGGTCTGCGAGAAGGAAAATTTGCTTTATCTGATACTGAAATTCAACAAGCAGAAAATAAGTGTAGAAATAATTGGGAACAAACAGAAAATCTCACCAAGCAAGAAGCGCAACACAGAAATGTTCCTTTACGAGCCTATTTTGAGTGCTTACCCAATAGGAAGCCGTTATTGATTATCATGCTTATTGAGCCGAAAGGAATAGATGCAGGAATTAGTGATTTCAAAGAAGCATTAGGTGATGATAGGATAGTCGCTTTTGCTATTGGATTTCCGGGGTTGCCTGCTGGAACAGATGTTAAGAGCGTGAGAAAATACATGGTGAACAAGATATATTACAAACTTAATATGGTTGACGAAGCCGAAATGGAGGAGGAAATAGATGAAGAATAAAATGCTATCTATATTTAGAGATAATTTTCCTACTGGATCATTTATCAGAGTAGGAGAAAATAAATCTATCAATCTATATATTGGTAGAGATACGGAAGGACGATATTCATTTGATTATCGAGGTGCTTTTATTCCAGTTCGTGTTATAGGTTCAGGAGTAATTGCCGTCAATCATATTAAAAGTGATTCAACAGGTGAGATATTTCTTCGTTTCTCCCTTACTAATGCTGAATTATTAGAATACTTCTGTACATTTTGCGCTGATATTATTGATTCAACCATAGATGTTTCTGATGACAAACAAGCCTATAAAATCATTTGTGATAGATACTTTGCATGGAAAAAACTATTCAAGCCCCAGCAAGGTAAACTTGCAGAAAATGAATTGATGGGCTTGATAGGCGAGATGCTATTTATGCGTGATTATATGTTACGTATGTATCCTGCAATCACTGCAATAGAGAGTTGGACTGGACC
Organism: uncultured Bacteroidales bacterium; assembly: GCA_937885465.1. GTDB lineage: Bacteria > Bacteroidota > Bacteroidia > Bacteroidales > Paludibacteraceae > Colicola. The sequence continues at coordinate 9,675 of CAKZZM010000197.1, read as the reverse complement.
TGAACCTGCGCACAAAGATTATTCTGTTGAGAATGCGTGGTATGAGGTTAAGACAATTACTATTGGTAAGGATTCTGTGAAAATATCTTCACTGGAACAATTAGATAGCGATACGCCAGGCATATTAGTTGTATATTCATTAGAGAAGATGAGCCCGACCTACAATGGAGTTCGTATCAATAAATTAGTTACATCTATTCTTGATAAAGTTCAAACACCAATGCTTCGGGAATTATTCTTAACAAAACTGACAATGGCTGGTTTTGAGTTTAATCCAGAAAACGATAAATTGGTGTACGATATACATGATTTTAGTGCATATAAAGTGGATGAAACATTCCCTAAACTATCAAATAAAAACATACCTCTTGCAATCAACAAAGTGCAATATGAAATCATATTGAGCGAAATAGAGAACTATAAAACAACCCTCTAAATTATATAAGTATGGATTTGGAAGAATATCGTAAGCAGTTTATTGAAGAACTGCGTTTTGATGCCGAACATGATGGTACAGAACCAGAAGTGCAATTTATTTCAAAGGCTCTTTCAGAATTAGAACAAATGCAGATATTGGAAGACCCAATACCTGTTTCTATAGATATGAGCGGATATAGAGGGCGTAAGATGAGTTTTGATGCGTATGCATACGACCAATCAGATTCTTCGCTTATCCTTATTTCAAGCATATTCTCCAATAATTTAGACAATTCCACAACCTTAACCAATACTGACATCAACGATACATGCGCCCACATGCTCAACTTTTTAGATGAGAGTGTAAATGGCAATATATCTAAGTATTGTGATGATTCTGACCTTGCATTAGGTTTAGCAAAAGAGTTTAAGGGCAAAGTAGGTACGACCTTGCAGCAAGCAGAAATAATGCGTTTCCGTTTTATCATTATTTCTGACCATATTTTGAGTAAACAAGTAAAGAATGTTACACAAGACGATTTCCTCGGCAGGCATGTTGATTTGGATATATGGACGATAGAGCGATTCTATCAATCTTTTACATCAAACACAAGCGAGGTAATAGAAATCAGTACACAAGATTTTGGGTGCGAAGGTATACCATATATCAAGGCGGAGCTAGGTGATACTGTTGATTATGATGCCTATTTAGGCATAGTCCCTGGCAGATTCTTAGCAAATATCTATTTGAAGTATGGAAGTAAATTGTTGCAAGGTAATATCCGTGCATTTTTAAGTGTAAGAGGCAAAATTAATAAAGGAATCAGAGATACCATAATCAACCACCCAAGTAGTTTCTTTACATACAACAATGGTATTGCCGTTGTTGCTCGGTCGGTTAGTTTTTCTAAAGACGGTTCTAAAATAATTTTCTTCAAAGATTTACAAATTATCAACGGCGGACAAACTACTGCTTCACTCGCAAATGCCGTCTTTAAGAAAGAAGATACTCGCTTTGGCATGGACAACCTCTTTGTTCCAATGAAACTCACAGTACTGAATTTTGATGAAGAGATGACAGAGGAGCAAGTGGAAACATATAATGGCATGACAAAGAAAATATCGCAATGTGCCAATAGCCAAAATGCTGTTACAGATGCCGATTTCTTCTCTAATCACCCATTCCATATACTTATGGAGAAATTATCAGAGAAAGTAACTGCACCAGCAGTAGCTGGCAGACCATATGGTACTATATGGTTCTACGAACGCTCTCGAGGCAAGTGGGAACAGGCGCAAATGCAACTTTCTACAGCACAAAAGAATAAATATGTTGAGCAACACCCCAAAAATCAAGTTATTAAAAAAGAGTTGTTGGCAAAATGTATGAATGCAATTGCTAAAAATCCTCATCAAGTCTGCCAAAGTTCTGCAATAAACTTTAGTAAGTTTGCAAATATCATAGAGGACATGTACGACAATCATAAGGATGATATCAACGAGGATTATTTCAAGAAATGTGTATGCTCTGTTATTATGTTTCGTGATTTAGATTCTATGGTTAATAAAGCTTCATGGTATCCTAAAGGTGGTGATAAAGCTCAGATAGTACCATATACTATTGCCAAACTTATTCAAATACTGCCATCGGGAAAAGATATTGATTGGAAATTGATTTGGAGACAACAAACATTATACCCTGCATTAGCACAAGAATTAGAAAGACTTGCATATAGGACACAAGAATTTCTGAAAGAACAAGCAGGTGGTGGCTTGGTACGTACCATATCCCGTAATCATAAAACTTGGCTTGACTATAGAGTTGAGCCCTTTGCATTATCACAAGAATTTATTGATAGCTTAATATCAATAGAGGAACGCAAAGATGAGGAGCAAATAGCACGCCGTGCGCATAAATTTGATGCAAAGATAAATGCGCAAGTAGAAATCTTTAATTTAGGTGCAAACTATTGGTCTAATGTAGCAAAGGATGTGGTCAATTATGGCATATCCTATGGTGATATAGATTTTATTAACAATATCGCCTCTACTATTAGGAGAAATAACTTACCATCTGATAGACAAGTATCACGTTTATTAAAAGTTGTTGAAAAGATAGAAGACAAAGGATACATAATGCCAAACTAAATAAAAAAGCAAATAGTCAAGACAAAATTGAGAAGTATGTGGTAAAATTATAAATTTGCGAAAGCAGGAAGATAATACATTTCCAGCCAGTCGTGTCTTTGCAGTCAAATAGAAAAAACGAAAATACCTAAACAGACAGAACCAACCTGAAAAAAAACCGCACGCAACTACAGACTCCAATCCATAAACCTATCTTTATAGTCATATATCAGAATAGACATGGAAATATAAAAAAGGTTATTCGCAGACTTCACACTGATGGTTTGGGTTATTCGTTCGGTTAATGAGGTTTCCGAGCAATAAAGAGCAAAGAGAGAGCAAATTACACAACCTTTTCCCTCAAATCCCTATATAATTCACTAACACCCTCCAAAACACGCCAAAACACTCTAAAACACTCTAAAACCCGCCGAGACCCTTCAAGACCCACTGCGCCGAATCAAATATATCGTATCTTTGCACTGCAAATAAATAATAGCCCAACCGGAATACTACAACCTCACCATACACTCAATCGTGGCAACCGGACAACAGCACCCTTATTCACCACATGGTCAGAACTGATGGGGGAAAAGAGAAACAATAGACAATAACAAAGCAAACATAAACAAAGCATATACAACAATTATGAATACATGGAAAGAAAAAGCCATAGAAGTTCTTAATAATAGTTTACATCCTGTTCCAACAGAATTGAATGAGTTGGACTGGAAAAGCGGTTTGTCGGAAAAAACAGAACGTTTGGCACAACATATATGTGCTTTCGCTAATCAAAAGGGCGGAGGATTATTCGTGTTTGGCGTTCACGATTCTGATGGTTCATATTTTGATATGTCAAAAGCAGAGACAGATAAAATCATTCAGACATTGGGTAATATCGCGCTGAATAATCTGGCATCCCCTGTTCAGATTGAACATGAAGTGATCATGTATGAGGGACATTCATTATTGTTTGTGTACGTGCCGGAACAAATGGATAAACCGGTATACATGCGAGGTAAAGATATTTATAGTGCGTATCATCGTTCGGCAGGACAAACTGTTAAAATGTCCAGAGACCAGGTAAAAGCAATGATCGCTCTAACCCAGGGCATAACTTTTGAGAAACAAAAAGCAGCTATTGGTTTGTCGGCTGCTGAAGTGCTGGAAAAACTAAATTACATTACGTTATATCGCCTGATTGACAAAAATGTTCCCAATTCGTCCGATGCTATAATTGATAAACTGAAAGACTACGGTTTTTGTGAACCAAACGGGGATAAGTGGGACATAACTAACTTGGGGGCATTGTTATTTGCCAACCATTTGAACGACTTTCCTAATCTGAATGGACATGAAGTGATTGTCCGCAAATACATAGGAATCAATAATAGGCAGCAAGAATTTGAACAACATGCGGCGTACGGATATGCTGTGGGATTTGAAGGGTTGATAGAGTTTATTATGCAACAAACAAGTTCTGAATCCATTGATATTAAAAGAGAAAGTGTTCCTACATATCCGCGTATTGCAATTAGAGAGTTTGTCGCAAACGCACTTGTGCACCAAGACTTTTTCATAAAAGGGATGCCGGTAACAATTGAGATATTTTCTAACCGTCTGACCATAACTAATGCCGGTGCTCCTCTTAATGATATTAATCGACTAATTGATTTACCACCTCAATCCAGAAATGAGGCATTGGCGCAAACGATGTTCCTTCTCGGTATGTGCGAGCGAAGAGGGAGCGGAATAGACCGTGCTGTAGAAGCAGTAGAAAAAATGAATTTGCCGGCAGTCAAATTCACAAAAAGCGATCAGCACACGCGTGTATTTCTTTTCCCGCAAAAAAGTCTCAAAGAGATGACTAAACCAGAAAAAATAGCAGCATGTTATCAGCATACATGTTTGATGTATGAAGACGGAAAGGCTATAAACAATCAGTCTGTAAGAGAGAGATTTGAGATTGGGAAAAATGATTCTTCCGTGGCTTCAAGGATTATTGCTGATACATTAGAAGCAGGATTTATTAAACCGGCAGATGCAGAGACTGCTTCTAAAAAGTATATGACATATATACCATATTATGGTTGATGTTTTTTTATTTGCAAAGTAAATCCGTTTGCCTCATAGTATACTTATTTTCAGATAGTTGTTATTTGCAGCGCTGTACTATATATAGAAAAAGTGCTATTAATCTTACCCTATGCCCGATGTCCTGACACCTGCCCAACGCCACCGCTGCATGTTGCATATACGCAGCAAGGTAACGAAGCAGGATATATTGGTTCGGAATTACACAACCTTTTCCCTCAAATCCCTATATAAATCACTAACATCCACCAAAACCCACCAAAACCCTCTAAACCCCGCCGAGCTCCTTCAAGACCCACTGCGCCGAATCAAAATATCGTATCTTTGCACTCGGGAACGACAGCAGTCAAACCGAAATAATAACGATGAAATAATAACGATTAAGCATATAATATTCAACAAAACACTATGCCACGGAAAAAAACATCAAAAGAAATAACCATTCGCAGTTCGGCTGCCGAGTATCTGACCTTTATCAGTGCTGTAGGCGACCAACTGCAGAGTGTGGAACTACGCTACGAAGACGAGAACATCTGGCTTACCCAACGCCTGATGGCAGAGTTATATGGCGTGGAAGTACCTACCATCAATGAGCATATTCAAAAGATTTACAGCGACCACGAATTGCAAGAAGAGGCAACTATTAGGAATTTCCGAATAGTTCAAACCGAAGGCATGCGCCAAGTCTCCCGTGAAGTGAAACATTATAGTCTGCAAATGATTATTGCAGTGGGATTTAAGGTGAATAACGAACGCGCCGTACAGTTCCGCAAATGGGCCAATGCCATCGTCAAGGACTACACGATACAAGGCTGGGTGATGGATTCAGAGCGATTGAAAAACGGCGGTACTATTCTCACCAAAGACTACTTCGAGAAACAATTGGAGAAAGTGCGTGAGATACGCCTCTCCGAACGTCGTTTCTATCAGAAGATAACCGACATCTACGCCACCAGTATTGACTATGACCCAACGGCTACGGCAACACAACGGTTCTTTGCTGCCGTGCAGAACAAGATGCATTATTCCATCCATCAACACACTGCGGCAGAACTCATTTATGAACGTGCCGATGCCGAAAAAGAACACATGGGTCTTACATCGTGGGAAGGTGCTCCTAACGGGAAGATACACCGTTATGACGTAGTGGTCGCGAAAAATTATCTAACAGAAGATGAGTTGCAGCAATTGGCGCGTATAGTGTCCGCCTATTTAGATTTTGCCGAAATGCAGGCAATCCGTCATATACCGATGACAATGGCAGACTGGGAAGACAGACTGAACCGTTTCCTGAAGCTGTGGGATAGGGAGATACTACAAGATTCAGGCAAGATTTCCGCAGAACTCGCGCAGTTAAAAGCCGAAACAGAGTTTGAGAAATACCGCATCATCCAAGACCAACTTTACCAATCCGACTTTGATAAGTTCACTCTGCCTATACTACCTCTTGACGAACAGGAGGAGTAATAATTAAACCCAAATCGGTCATTAGCGTTGTATGATTATGGTTCTATTGGAGTGCAGGCAGCTCGCCTGCATGCGAAGCACGGGAGTGCTTCGCTACTAAACGGCTGCAAAGAAAAGAATAATATGAATATGCAATTATAAACCCTATAAATTATGCTACAGATTGGAGACAAGATGCCGCAGTTTAGCGTGCTTAATCAAGATGGGCAGGTCGTTACCGACAAGGACCTTATCGGCAAGCCGACCGTTCTTTATGTATATCCCAAGGACTCGACTCCGGGTTGTACCGCCGAGGCGTGCAATATTCGCGACAACTACCACTCGTTCCTTGCACGCGGGTATCAGGTGTATGGTGTGAGCAAAGACTCGCCTGCTTCGCATCAGCGGTTCATCGCCAAATACGACCTGCCGTTCCCGCTACTGAGCGACCCAACGACTGAACTACTACAGGCTCTCGGCGCGTGGGGTGAGAAGAAACTCTACGGCAAGACAAGTATGGGCACGCTTCGCAAGACCTTCGTTTTTGCGGCAGACGGCACATTGGAGCGCATCATCGAGAAGGTAGATACCAAGAACCACGCGGAGCAGGTATTGGGATAAAGCATACTTCTTTTTGTGGCGATAAGTACGCCCTGATTGCGAATGCGGATAATCCGTCAAAGGTCCGCACATAATTGTATATGATTCCGGTGCGGAAGACTTCTTTGGGTGAATATGGTAAAGGCACTTCACGAGGGAGTGCCTTTATTGTGATAGTACTACTACTGTCGGCTTTTGCCGATGTCGGATAATATCCGACACAATGAACGAAGCGCTTCGGTCTGGCGACCGATGTCGAAATAGCATTTCGACAATCATAACAACGGCTACCAATAGTACTGAAACCGCTTGGGGGCTGATGCCGGGTTACTTTACTATTACACGGGTAGTGCCGATGGGTTGTCCGTTTTGGGTTGCGTTGATGAGGTTGGTGCCGAGTGCGAGACGTGAAGCAGGCAAGGTTGTTTGCTGCTGACCTGCGGGAATAGTGCGGCGGTCAAGGACTTGTCCGTTCATGTTTACCACCTGCAACTCCGTAGCGGTTTTGTTGTCGCCACCGAGGTTGATGGTGATAGTCTGATTACGGTTTGCCGGGCTTGGGAATGCGGCAATGGACATAGGAGCAGAGACTTGCTGAATATTTGAGCCTGTCCCTGTACGATTGATTTTATAAACAAGCATGGCTGCATTGTCGTTCATTTCTCCAGTGCAGATAATGTAGTATTCATCGGATAATTTGATTATTTGAGCATGAATATATCCCTTCATTACAAAACCACTTGGGAAGGAGATAGATTGTAATGTGCTGCCTGTTTCCGACATTACATTGAAACCGGAATAAGATGCTTGATAATATCTATCACTAATTTCAGTATAAGAAGTTGATTCATTGTAACAATCAGAACATATAGGGTAGTTAGCAATTGGTCCCTGTTCGCGTTCTAAATAAGAACTAATCGGGAAATGCAAATACTCATATTGTTCATCTTCATTGAATAAAGTTTGTGTCAAGCATAATCCGTCTCCGTCCTCACTATTGAATATGAGTTGGTCGTTATCATAATTGAGGAATCCAATGCCCCATGTCTGAATATCTGTCTCTCCACCCACTTCACCTGTTTCAGTCCATTCGCCATAAGAGAAGGATACTTGTTTTTCGGAATATTGAGACTCGTCAGAATAACCGATATTGTATTCAAAATACAAATAGCCATTACGCCATAGATAGGCAGATGTCGGATATTGTTTGCCATAAGTACCAGGTTTCCAATAATGACCAGTTTCTCTTTCATCAATAGTATAAGCATCCATATCATAAATAAACCATGTGCCACCATTCGGTTGCGGTTTGATAGAGATTATTGCACCTTCATAATTATAATTGTCTTCGCTTTCTAGAAAGTTTTTTATTTCCGTTTCACCCCATGAAGTAGGGACTTCATAACTACCGTTAATTTCAATCAAACTTAAATCGCCATCCCATACAACTATATTTTGGCTTATCAATTCTCCTCCTGTGACGGTTACTGTTACCGTTCTTTCTATTTCACGGAATTGGACGCCTTCCATATTTGCAGATATATTGAATTGTTTGACAGGAGTGAAAGAGTTGGTGTAGATTGCAACTTGGTCATCTGCTGTGCGAATATAAACACGATTTGTGCCGTCATAAGAGAGAGATGCCGGTACGACACCAAACATTTCGTAGGTTGATTTGTCGTCATCGTCCGAACTAATGTTTAAGACTGTCGGCGGGTTGCTGACTTGTGCCATTGCTGCAATAGAAAAGGCAAGGCACGCAAGAGTAAGTTTTGTTTTCATGATGAAAATGTTTTAGTTTGTTAATGATATGTTTTGTTGTTTGATAAAAGCTTTACATTCTGCGCCTACTGCTTCTATAAAAGCATTTGAGCGCATAGAGAAATGGTTGGTATGCAAAAGCAGCCGTTTGCCATCGGGACTTATATGTTTATTGATAAATTCATGTTTGGTGATTTCTTTAGTCGGCGGAACAAAATGCGTATTAAATTGTTTTTGAATATCTATACCATACATATCGTAGTAGCGGAAACATGCTAAAATGATAATCGGAAATTGTTGGAAAAACGGTTGACGGAGGATAGAATCTTCTCCTAATAGTCTCTTTTCTATTGATTGAGCTGTCGCGTTTTCTTTTCTGCCACTATATTTCTTGCATTTGGTGCTTAGTTCAGTGATAAAGCAATAATCAAATAAGTTCAACTTTTCACCTCGCGCAACTCTGTTTTCAGGGGGAAGCAATTCATTTATGAACTTCTGATATGCATAAAAAGTGGCATTGGTGCCGTGGTTGTCTTTTCTGTCTATCAACATCCGCTGTCCTTTGAATGGTTGCAGCTGGTAGTACTGTTGCCAATCACAACCACAGTCAAACCAATCGGGTATTTGTTCCTGTGTTCGTTGCTGTTGCCAATCGAGGAAGTTATCGGTAATAAGTTCTTTATACTCTATGTTATTCGTGTTGGTGCACTCCTTGGCGATGATAAGAATTTTGGCAGAAGGATTGCCCTGACCAATATAGTTGTCCGGGTAATAACCTTTGAGCAGGTCTTTGAATGATTGAGGGTACATGTTTTAGGTTGTTTATAGGGGTTTATAATGTCTTGTTTTGATATTTGTGGCATCATTCATATTCGTTATTCATTCGACATCCTTATACTATCCGTATAGTAAGGCGGGCATAGAAAAAGTGTGAACACTCTGCGGGTAATGTATGATGTTTATATTGGTATTATCGGGCTTGGACTCCCATCGTTTCCAATATATGCAGTAATGTCCACACTCACGGTGTGAACATTTGCTATATTTAGGAAAACGATAGTCAAAGTGTCCAAGTTTGATAATATCCTAATAAAGCAAATGCTTGTTTATGTATGTTGTGCACTGCCTTTACAGTGCTGGTGGGTCATAGGCGGAAATTATTGGTTTGTTTTCTGTTATTCTTGAGTTGATTCAATGACGAGAGAGGTATATTTGCCTTGACCGACATCA
>CAKZZM010000196.1 GCA_937885465.1 uncultured Bacteroidales bacterium | reverse complement strand
CTATATGTTCCTATATGTTCCTATATGTTCCTATATGTTCCTATATGTTCCTATAAGGTCATACAATCTTTGAAATCTTTAAATCTTTAAATCATTAAATCATGATCCAGCAGAATGCAGCCGACGGTAAGATACTCCGTCAAATTCAAGAAGATGGCACTTATATATACAGCCATCATATAACGCGCCCGGATAACTCACCGGCTTGGGAAGAGGTGGATGAGGTGGAAGAGCCGGAAGAGCAGGAAGAGGAGAGTTGAAAGTGGAAAGGTTGTTTTAGGAGAGTTATGATAGATAGGGAACAAATATTGCGGTTTGTGTGTCGTTTATGTTGTGGTGTGTTTGCGATAGGCATACTGTTAGTTGTATTGCTGACCTTTGCGGGTTGCAAGACCGTGCAGGGAGTATCGCAGACCACGACCCGCGACAGCGTGCGTGTTGAATACCGCATGGATAGCGTCTATGTATGGCAGCACGATAGCATCTTCCGCGATAGGTGGAGAGCAGGTGATACGGTCTATGTGACGCTGACGCAGTACAAGACCTTGTACAAAGACAAGATAGTGTTGCAACACGATACGATAGCCCTAATCCGCACCGAGACCGTTACCGAGACTATCTCCGTGCCGCGCGAGCGTAGTGGGTATGACAAGTTCTGTTCGTGGGCGTTTTGGGTGGTGGTAGTGATACTGCTATTGCTTGGAGCGTTCAAAATCTGCGACAAGATACCGGCAACCAAGCCTTATACGACAATAATCAAAGGACTATTTAAGTGGCTAAAATAGCACAAAATCGAATGAAACGCCGGAAGTGGGAATAAAATACGAAAAAACCGATTTTAAGATATGAAGTACTTTACTATTGGCGAGTTGCTATACAGCGATACAGCACTCGAAAAGAAGATAAACAACCTAAAGACGACGCAGGAGATAGAGGACAATCTGCGTGCGTTGATAGAGAATGTGTTAGAGCCTGCGCGTGTGCGGTTAGGCGTTCCTATTATCGTGACGAGCGGGTATAGGTGTCCGGCATTGAATAGTGCGGTTGGTGGAGTGGCTACGAGCCAACATACAAAGGGGCAGGCGGCTGACTTGGTATGCACCAAATTGGCAGACAAACGCAGGCTGTTTCAGATACTGAGTGAGATGGACGTTGACCAACTATTGTACGAGAAGAACAAGAAAGGCACGACATGGGTGCATGTGTCGTATGCGGGAACGAAGAACCGTCACGATATACGTGATAATTATTTAGCGTTATGATATTATGGAATGGTTGAATGCGATAGTAGCAGCCATAGTAGGCTTGATAGGTGCTCTTGGTGGGGGCAGTATCATTTATGTTAAGGCGACACGCAAAATCAAGGAAGCCGAGGCTCACAAGAGTACTACTGATGCTCGACTTGCGGAAGCGGACTTTGCGCAGCAGATATTAGAGAAGTACGAGAAGGGTATCTTGGATAGGATGGATAGTGGCGATGCCGTGCGCTCGCAGGAGTTCCGTGCATTAGAAGAGAAGATAGACAAGCGTTTCGACATTATAGAGGAAGAGGACAAGAAGCAGAACGAGACGCTGCGTGATGTGGTAGAGTACTTAAACGGCGGCTTTCAACAGTTCGAGGAACAGAAACATAGTAAGACTACAAAGAAAAGAAATAAAGCCACGTCGTGATGATGTTGCGAAAAGTAAAATTTTTTTCATAGTGTTTTTTCATGGTATTAAGTATTTAAAGTTAGTGCCGAGTAGCCTTGTTGGTGGTGCAGCCCTTTGCAATTTGTGGGTAGCGCACCACCGCGAGGCGAAAGGGCGGGGAAGAGAGCGCGATGACCATAGAGGAGTTTCAGAGAATATGGCAAAAGAAGAACCACGGCAAGGTGGCTGATAGTGAACACGACCTGCAAGTCGCCTGCGTCAACTGGTTTCGTGCCACGCACCGAGACATTGCGCAAATGCTCTTTGCTATTCCCAATGGCGGGTGGCGAAATCTGACCACCGCTGCCAAACTCAAAGCAGAGGGAGTGGTCGCAGGTGTGCCGGACTTATTCCTCGCCGTGCCGAGAGGAGAGTATCACGGCTTATGGATAGAGATGAAGAACGGGAGGTCTGGAAGGATGAGTAAGAACCAAACGGCGATGATAGATAAACTCCAACGGCAGGGCTATCGTTGCGAGGTGTGCAAGAGCATCCTTGACTTCATTGTTTACGTGGATGATTATCTAAACACAATACGAATAAATCTTTCCTCACCGACAACATCTGCGTTGGGATAAACAGTTTTGATAGCAGACAATACAGCAGGTGTTAACTCCGGCGCATAATCCCCTATTCCTATAAACTTGTGCGGCTGATGTACGGCAATCAATGCAGAGTCTTCGGAGTACTCACATTTGAGTAGCACATCTTCTCCTGTTTGCAAGTGACAATAGAGTTTTTGTTGATTACCATATTGGTCGTGGAAGATATTGTTCCAACGTGTTTGCTGGACTCCTAAGGCATCAATGGCGCATAGTTTGTCCGAACTATGGTTGTACTTTGTGTCGAATTTATTGGGTTGATAATTCCGCCCAAACTTCTTTTCCGGGTTCATATTGTCTTTTTTTGATAAATCGCTACAAATACTATGCCGCTACTCGATTGAGCGGCGGCATAGTATTCAGTAAATGGAGATGCGCTATATGAATTATACCAGTCCTCTCAATGCGCAACATTCATAGAGGGCGGAGCGGTAGGCTTTCATTGCCTCATACTGCCTTTCAAGAGCATGCGCTACGAGCCAAGTGTCCTCTGCCAGATGTCTTCTGTTCTGCAAGTACTTTCCGAGTTTATTCGTGCGCTCGTCAAGTTCATGAAATTCGAGAATCATTCCTTCCTCGAATGGTTCAAGTTTTCGCTGTTGTCCCCCTGTCGGGATTGCTTCGGAATAACCATGTTCTAACACTTCATTTGGATTTTCCATAAAGATAAAATTTTAATTGTTAATAAATTGAGTTAATTGGCTTGTAGCCGTTTATGTCTTTATTTTCCTGTTGAGCCGTAGCCGTTAGTGAGAATAATAGTTTTTATTTTCCCCTTGTTGCCCCGGATTAGTTGTTTATCTTTATTATGTTCGCGTGTATGTTCTGATTTTGAAAGTACCTCAAGGTTTTCTACTGAATTATCATTGTGATTTCTGTTCTTGTGATGTACTATATATTCACGTTTCAGGTAGTGCTTGCCATTGATAATATCAAAACATTCTTCACGAAATAGATTGTAGTTGCGTTCGACAATTAGGCGATGTTTAAGTACTCTGCCACTTTTATCTGCATAAGGGTGTCCCGGAACATAAACGCGAATATCAATAATATCACGGTAACCATTGCGGTGTGTTAATTCACGTTCTTGGAAAGATGCATTAGTCTGCCACGTAATCCATATTGATGATTGTTCTCTCCGCTCATACGTTCACGCATACCCATTTTCGCACACTCTTTACTGCAATAAAATCCTTGATTTCCCTTGAAGCGTTTAATGTGAGACTGTTTGCGATGAAACATCTTACCACAACAAGGGCAGGTGAGATTGTTTTCTGCACGTAGTGATATGTGTTGGCATCGCGCACTGCAATACTTTGCGTTTGGTCTCCACCGTGGCACCGTAAAATTCCTGCCACAAACTGCACATACTTTTTGCAATGGGTTGGCTGTTGAGCCGATGCGCTTGTGGCTGCGCTTGATTTCTTTCTTTTCCATAATCAATAGCTCGTTAAAAAATTATTTATGAAGTTATTCAGAGAGTGCAGGCGGAGCAGGCTAACCGCCAACTATATAACCAACTTAATATAAACCTACTATTGGATAGCCTTTACTACCCATAAAGATTAAACTGATTGATGCCCGCTTTTCATTCTTTTGCACTCTTTGAAATCTTATTCGTGATAACTCATTTTGGCGTGATACTCATCTTCGATGGCTTGCAGGTGGTCTGCTTACTTCAGTTGCTCATCGGTGGTGTGGCTGACTATCTCCTCTGCTATGGTGTGGCAGTAGAGTTCGGCGGCTGTTGTTGGGTCGTCTTTGTAGTCAGCGAGTATCTTCTGTAACTGCGGACGGAGTTTATCTTCCGCCTTGAATACCGCGGGGATAATATCTTCCGCCCAATGTTTAATCATTTCTTCTCGTGTCATAATTAAAAAGGCATGTCTGAATTAAGCCTTACACAATAATCAGCAAAGTCCTTTGTCAGGTGTCGCAGTTCGATACGCTTGACAAGGCAGTTGTAAGAGATTTCCATTGCGTGGATATTCATCTCAATCAGGTTTATTTCCTCACCACTGATATTATAGCGGCGGTCATTATTTTCAAGAGCGTGCTTGCTCTTAACAATTTGCTCTTTGAGTGCATAAGCACCCTCGATTAGTTTTTTTTCAAAGTCTTTCATAATGATAAAATTTTGTTGTTATTGCATTTTCATTTTATCTAATACATTGTCCGATACTCTATCTCCTTTCGCAAATGCCTTGATGGTTGATATAATCTTTATCTCATCATCTTTACCGTTGCAGTTGCCCATAAGGGCATACAGATAGCAAAGGAAATTTGTATCGTGCTGCATTGCATCAAAGGCTTGTTCTGTGGTTATATTGTCCGGGTGCGCCTGCATACCGCTATCAACGAGGTAGTCCATCTGACGGTGCATCTCTGAGGCTGCTTGGAGTATCTTGCCGAGTCTGTTACGCTCATCACCACGAATAACCTTGCGTACCTGCTTGCTGACTATCGCATCGGTGACGGCTTTACCATAGAGTTTGCAATAGGCTTTGTACTCTTTGCCTGCTCTGTACTCCGCTTCGTAGTGCAACTCCATTGTCTGTATGCACTTCTCCGCTGCTTTCAAAAAGATAATCATCATACCCGACAACACATCAATGTCGGTTTCGGAGAGTGTGCCGTGAGAGAGGGTAATGTTAGGTGCGTTCATTTCTCACCTCCTTTCGGTAGTGGCGTTATCGGCATCCAATGGGTAACGTTGGATATATTCCAATCCTTATACTCGTAGTCATATCTCGTGACAAAGTAATACTCATTACAACCTCTTCTATATCTAACAAGCACATCGGCAGACTGATACTTTTCCACCCTCTCCGGCAACCTCTCTTCCACGCTTATCCACGGGGATTGCGGGTGAGCATCTGCATAATTTATAGCCCAGCGTATAATCCCTTCTAACGTTATTTCATTACGACCATAAAGTTCATATAATTCTCTAATGGCTCTATTTATTTCTTCTTCTCGTTTCATTGTTTCTCAATTATTAGTGTTAAACATTTCTGCAACCCTGCTTCAAGGGCGGCTTCGTAGGTGTCAAAACTATATTCATTGCCTATTGCTCGTGATAGTTTTATTTGGTCGTAAAAGCGACCTGTTATATAACTCCATTCGGTTTTGTCGTTTCTTCCTATCCACGGCAAAACAGTAAGACGCATATTCTTTACTTCTCTCAACCACCGTTGCAAAACGGCTTGTGTGGGGGCGGAAAAAGTTTCTACTTTATGCTCGAACATTGTTCCCTTCTTAAAATAGAAATCGTGGTGTTCAGCATCATTTGGATTGGGATATACCATTCCTCTCATTTCGTTAAATCTATATTCGCCGCAATACGCATCCACGCTGGGGTTGTATTCTTCAATGTAGTAAGTAGTACATTCCCAATCAAACCCCGCTTGCTTTGCGAGGCGGGCCGTTTCAGGCGCAATAAATTGTTCGTGAGTGTTCATAAGTTTGGTGTTTTATTAGTTGATATTGTTTCGGAAATTTGTCTATACTTACAATAAGCAGAGCAAAAGCGACAAGTAGCTGCGTTTATTGAGCTAATATCAAAAATAGGGCATTTCATAATACAATCTCCTTATCTTTATATTTAAAAATATAACCTCCAGCTTGTTTTATTTTTCCATTACAGCATCTACAAACACTCTCTCGTGCTATTCCAAATTGCTTTTTAATACTCAAGGAATTAGGGAACTCTCCAATAAATTTTCCTTTTAAATCGTACATCAAAACAATTTTAGATAATGGATTTTGCTCTTCCTTTCTACCTAACATTGAAGATTGACGATGTTTAAATTTTTCTAATGTTTTGGTAGAATGTTTCCATCCTTTTCTCTTTTGCCACACTTTTTTCTGTGCGGCACTCATAACTTCTCGTTGTGCTTCTGTTCTGTGTGAGCCTTTAAGCCCAATACTTATTCTGGATTTAGTAATTGGATTATTATTATTTTCTTTTTGAGTTACCCAACGAAGATTGTCAACTTGATTATTAAGTTTATTTCCATCTATATGGTCTATATGCAGAGAAGGATTTTCTGTAGGAATAAACATTAATGCCACAAGACGATGTATCATCTGTGCTTTACTTTTTATTCGTATGAATAAATATCCTGCATTAGATAAACACGGAGACAACATTCGTTCTTTGCCTGAAATAATACTTTTTACATTACCCAAATTTGATATAAAGTATCTACCATCAAAACTTATTTGCTTCCATTCTTCCATAATATCTAAATTTTTATGTCTTGTTCTATACCACAGAGCCGTAAAGCATGTTGGAGTTCATGAACGTAATCCAAACTGGCCATGAATTTTGATAGTCCATATTCGATTTCAATCCAAAAACCCTTTATTCCGTCCTCTTTCCACCAAATAACACCATCATCGGTATTCGGGAAATTCTTTTCCAATATTTCTGGTGTGAGGGGGAGGGGGGTAATCCTTTCACTCAATGGAATGTTAATGTATCCAGAGTTTCCATCTGCTAATGATATTCGTCTTTCGTCTGTTATTCCTTTGAATTTTAATTCGGTCACTTGATATGGGAATCCTGCATAATTCACCCAATCTCCTATCACAAGTTCATTTGCTTTCATACCTTATTCCTCCAATTTTGAAAAGTCATACCATTCTTCACTGCTCTCTTCAAGTTCTTGTATAAGATACTCAATTAAAGTATCGTGTGTTTCGTACAAATCGCTATCAAGAACAGGTCTCAATTTATGCTTTGCGGAAACGCCACACAACATAATTATCTCTATCAGCCTGCCGACCGACCAACAAGGGAGGCAATAGTTTTGATTTTCGATTGCAAGTTCTGAATACCTTATGTTGTGTAATACTTTGGTCTCCCATTCTTCATCTATTCCAAACCTTGTTGAATAGCAATCCGCACTATCGGCGGGCAGTCCTAACTCCAACAGCCTGCGAGACTGTTCGGGAGTTGTAAAATTATTTTGTAGTTGTTTCATGATTATGCCCGTCATGCCGTTAGCGCAGCAGTTTAGTTAGTTATATGCTTCTCGTAGCTGCTTAATAGCCTCGCTGCCATAAGCGTTTTTTGTCAGTTCGATAAACTCTGCTACCGTCATGGTAGTGGAGTCGGGGTCTATGCCACGCCCTCTACAGAATTGCTCTCTGCCGAATAAGCATGAGCCTGTGAGGGTATGATGCCAACGGAAAAGGTCTGCACCTTTGCACTTTGTGTCAAGTGTCGGATATTGCTTTATAAAGTTTGCTATCCTCTCCGATAGGGGCTTTTTCACTTCATACTTTGCTTGCGCATCTGCAACCGCCTGCTTAAGGGTCTTGCCGTGCGCAAAGTAGTCACCGACCTTTGCTATATAGCAAGGTTTAAGTGTGAGGTCTGATTGCAACATAGCCCCTCTTGCGTAGTTGTCATACACAATGCCGTATATCAGCGTCGGCACGCCA
This sequence comes from uncultured Bacteroidales bacterium, assembly GCA_937885465.1. Classification (GTDB taxonomy): domain Bacteria; phylum Bacteroidota; class Bacteroidia; order Bacteroidales; family Paludibacteraceae; genus Colicola. The sequence continues at coordinate 108 of CAKZZM010000196.1, read as the reverse complement.
TCAATAATATAAACGGGTTTGCCGCAATATGATTTAATTAGGCGATCGCCTAAGCCATCGCCATCGCCATAGCCATAGCCATCGCCGTAGCCATCGCCATAGCCATCG
>CAKZZM010000195.1 GCA_937885465.1 uncultured Bacteroidales bacterium | reverse complement strand
GGCACATCGTTCACTCTGTTCACGCTTTCCTCTGACGGTTCTTCGCCGCGCAATATAGCAGCGTTCTCTTCCATCAGTTCGGCTTCCGTTTTGAGTATGCTGATGACGTGACAGCGGCAATGCGGATGCCACCCTGTGAACTTGAAATCTTTCGGGTATCTGCCTTGCAGTTCGTCACAGATGTCGTACAGCGGCACAAGGTTGCCTTTGCTGTCGTGAACGGTATGGTTGTTTGACAACTTAATCTCAATACCAACCACAAAGTCAAGTTGTTGATAGCGTTCGTAATCAGCGGAACGGTATGCCATATTCGTTTCCGTTACAGCGAGTCTGCGAGCATTCTTATACGATGAACGGTACACGCCCTGTCCCGGATGAAAGTCAGCAGCGCGTTTAGAGAGAACGAGGTTGCCGTGTTCATCACGCACCCTGCGGAAAAGCATATCAGGGTGTTGCAGGAACTGTTGTAACTGCCGTGCCATATCAGGAGCGTCCAAGCCGTTACGAATGCCTACATCAAGCCCAAGTTCTATTTCGTCCTTGAACTCATTGGTATATCTCCACACTCTTTCAGAGAGGTTCAGCCCTTGCTCTTTGCGCTGTAGAAACGCTATGCGAGCATTGTCGTTGGTAGAGAAATACCTGCGGTACTGTGCCTGTGTCAGCCGTCCTATATTGTCGCCAAAAACGCGCCTTGACAGTTCGTTGTTTTTGTTGTTAGCAAGCGTCCATTCGGCATTGACACCATTCACGATTGCTGTCTCTACGCTGTTTCCGAGCCGCGAGAGCAACGATTGTATGCGCTCTTGTGTAATCGGGTAGTCATCGAACGAAAACAAGCGAGAGTTGTCGAAATTTGGTATGATAGAAGCAATAGCAGCCGCCTCTAAGGTAGCCTGCTTGTATATAGCGTCTATCAGCCTGCCGTATGTAGCGAGGTTGGCTATATGTTGGCGTTCGTATGGGTTATTCACTCTTGGCATTGTCTCGATGATTGAAATTTTGGCATTGTGGGTCGTGGAGGAAACGACAGAAGCGTCCCTCTGTGTAATATGGGCAGCGGCACATAAACGGCTTGCCGTCGAAGCCTATCTCGTGCCAATCGTAGGAATGTGAGCAGTCGCGACAGGTGTATTGTGGTTCTGTCACGGCTGCTCTTGCTCTTGGGGTTCGTCTTGTTGCCATAACTTTACATCGTTAGTCCGAAAGTGTCTGCTTGCGATTGTTCTGCTATCTCCTGTAATGTTTGGTCAACATCGTTGCTGTGTCCGTACTCCTCAATACTTTCTCGTTGGCTGATGATAGGCTTGCCACCATTGGCTGTAACGAGGTTCTTGATAGTGTCGGCTTCATCGGTAATGGTGAACGGAGTGATGATATTCTCCACAGGCAGAGCGTCTATGTCCGTGTGGTACGATTGCCCGAGAGCCGCCTTGAGAAATGTCTTGACGACATTGATTTCACGGTCGTAGAATTCAATCAGTCTGCCTGATTCGTCTTTCACTTTCAGTTGTGCGTCTATAAACAGTTGCTTACGGCTCTCACCGCTCATTGCCTGTTGGCTCATTTTCTCATACGACCAATCGGGTAATTGTAACTGCGTGAAGAATGAGTTGCGGAGTTCCGAAATGTGGTATTTCAGGTTATCAGTAGCCTGTTGCCACGTTACATAGTTTGCTGTGCTTCCCTTGGGGAATTGCAGGATAGACCTTGCCTCTTGGTTCTCGTTTTGTTCATTGCCGTACTCGATAGCCTCGTCAGCAAACACCACAAACAGAGGCTTGCTGTTCTTCCGCAAGTAGTTGCCGTTTCGGCTCATAGCCCATTCCATTTCATACACTATATTGCTTGTGTCCTCCCATATCGGAGTGGGACGGTACATATAGATAGCAGGTATCTTTCCAAGCGTGGTCGATTCGTCTTCTATAAGCGTCCAACCGCCGTTACTCTCGTTGCTCCATTTGTAGTGGTGGTCAACCGTATAGGTGTCAAAGAAATTGACCGTCAAGCCGCCCACCTTGCGTGAGTAACCGACTGACATAGCAATCATATCTCCATACTCATCGAACAGAGGGTAGAGTTCGTCTCCAAGCATTGGCGAAAAGTTCCTGCACCTTATCTTGAGCGGAGAATTAAAGCCATAGACATTGTTGCGTTCCTCTACTGCATACCATAGCGTCATCACCTCACAGCCGGCAAACAGCATATTACAGCGTTCCGTGTTTACGCTGTCTATACGATTGCGCTCATACACTTTCTCCATATAGGCTTGCACCTCTTTCTGCCGGTCGTTTTCGGGCTTGTACACACGCTTGACAGGAATGCCGTTGCAGAGTTCGGACATACGCTTGACAGCAAGGCGTTGCAGGTTGTAGGTGATACGAGTTACACGGTCAATAGAGCCGTCTTTGTTCGCTATGTCAGGGTATAGCGAACGGCTCATTACAGGGTGCTTCTTGGGGTTGTATTCGTGTTCGAGTCCTTGTCGTCCACCCCAAGACGGAACAGTAACCGACTTCTCTTTTAGGTCGGCAATGATTAGTTCTACATTGCGTTCTGGCGCAATAATCTCTTGAATTGTCATAATCGTAGATATTTTGATTGTTAATACACTTGTCTTGCTATTCGTGCCTTGTCAATAGGCTTAAACGGATTGGCTATATGGTAGTCTATGGCATAGCAGAGTACGTCCACATACTCATCGTGAGGCTTGCTTGGGAAGCCGCATACCTCATCTTCAAAGAGTTCGTTCCACGCTCCGTCCACAAGTATCACACGCCCGCACTCAATGGTTGGCGAAGCGGCGTTGAGCCTTGTTTCCTTGCTATCTTTGGGACTTGGTGTCTGGGTAACATTCAAGCCTGTTGTTTCTTTCATTTGGTCAATGACGGAAATGCCGTTGGCTTTCGGTTCTATGCGTATTGATGAGCGGCTTGTATAGCCGTGTTGCTTGACATAGTTCGGTACGAAACGAAGCAAATCAGGAAAGCGAAAACGCACTTTTTCTGCGTGAGTAACATACAGGTCGTTACCTATCTTGCAAGTAGCAATGATACCTGTCGGGTCGTTGTCTGATTTATCGGTGTAGGCTGTATCAATAAAGAACACCACAGGCTCGTTGTTGTGCATACGATTGAACTCCGTTTGGCTGATATGCTTAAACCACTCACGCTTGATGATGTTACCTCCGGCAATCGTAGGACGCTGTTGGTACAGCGCAGCAAAGGTTCGTGGGCTTCGCTGTTCTACTTCTTGTAACCTTGCTCGTGAGTGGCGTTCCTCCCATAAAGCTTCACCAATCTGCCGTGGGTCTTCAGGTAACTGCATATCTTCTCGCAATGCAGGAATACTCACTATTTCCCAACTATCTCCCTCGTATTCCAAAAGCCGACCTGCCAAGTCATCCGTATGCCATCGTGTCTGAATGAGTATCTGTTTGCTATTGTTATGTAGTCGGGTAAGGAAAACATCATTATACCAATCCCACACACGGTCACGATATGTCTGCGAGTTGGCTTCAAGAGCGTCCTTGATAGGGTCATCAATGATACCAAGGTCAGCAGGCGTTCCTGTGAGAGAGCCGCCAACACCAACCGCTTTATAGAAGCCACCGAAGCCTACTGTCTCGAACATATCTACATTGCGCAACCAACCTCGCTGGGAGTCTTTCTTTGCCTTTTGATTGTTGAGATAGGTGTTAGGGAACACCTCGCCATACTCTTTGCTGTCAATGGTGCGTTGTATGGCGCGTGAAAACTGTGCCGCGAGGTCTGCAGAATATGATGTGCCTACTATCTTCAATAGTGGGTTCTGACCCAATGCCCAAGCAGGAAACTTACGACTGACGATTTCCGACTTGCCGTGTTGTGGTGGTACGAAAATCATCAGTTTTTGAGTTGGTAGCGTATCTTGTAGCAGGGCTTGGCATTTCTCTGCTATCAGTGTGTGAAACCATTGTCGCGAGTAAGCAGGAGAGGTATAATCAAGAAACACAGGGAAACGCTCAACCGCTTCCCTCCTGTGTAGTTCTCGCTCCAATTCCAATAGTCGCATACTCGCTTGATAGTCCATAGTGGCATTATTTGTTTCGGCTTTCTCTGATACGCTTTATTTCGGCATTGATTTCTTCCTCTGTCATCTGCTGTGCAGGAATAAGCGGCGAACCGTCTTTGCCTGTAATCTCACTCTTGGTTGCAGCATACAGACCGAGCAGTTTCCTGCGTTCCATTAGTTGTTGCCGTATCTCTGCCATATAGGCAGGGTTGCCGAGTCCCACCTGCTCCTCTGTGTAGTTCTCGCGCTTGACGGTCTGTATCTCCGTCTGCTGACCACTACCATTGCCGCCCTCGCTCGGCACAGGCACACCTACACGCTTGTTGTATTCACGAGTGTAATTTTCCTTGCTCTTGTCCCATTGCTCCCATAATTCAGCCACACAGTCGTCTATACGCTCCAATTCGAGTTGCAAGCGAGCGTCCGTATCTTGTATGCGACTTTCCCGCCACTCTTTGAGCAAGTCCTGTATATCGTTCCAAATGGTGCGAGTAGAGCAGGTCGT
>CAKZZM010000194.1 GCA_937885465.1 uncultured Bacteroidales bacterium | reverse complement strand
GACGGTGAAAAACACCGTCTCTACCGTTGAACGTTCGGAGACGTTCTCCACTATTTGAGAGACGGTGAATTAAGTACAACAAAAGCCCCTAAACGGGGCTTTTGTTGTGTTATGTAGAGTGGAGAACGTCTCCGAACGTTCTGTAGTGGAGAACGTCTCCAAACGTTCTGTAGTGGAGAACGTCTGAGAACGTTCTGGTAGCGGTAGTTGGGCGGATAGCCGAATGATATTCGGCGGAATGGACAACGCTATTTAACGTCTGAGAACGTTCAATCTTAATTAGTGATGTTTAGTTCACCTCAGCGCGAGCCATGGCGTCTTTGTAGTATTTCTGATTTACAAAGACATCCTCTTTATACGGATTAATATGGCGTTTCTTCGCTTGCACGCAGATATAGCAGAGTGCGATGGCGTTAGTAACCAAAGCGAGAGCAGATATGACGAGCATCGCTGTCGGGTTAGCCGCGGTAGCACCTACGGCATCAACGGTAGCACCTGTAGCGGCTGCGTCACCACCTGCTGCAGCGTAGATGGCTGTGATAGTATCAATACCATTAACATACTGAACGGGAAGAACAGCCCAATTGAAGGCTTGGAAACCATCTTTGAAGGTCTCTTGGAAGAGTGGGAATACCTGTGCGAACATACACCAGATAGCGAGGGTGTTGGCACGGTTCTGAATCCAACCACCGCGGTTCCAGCAGATAGCAGCAACGGTAGGAGCAAGAAGAAGAGCAACACCGCAGTACCATGAGTGAGTGGGTAAGCAGTTGTAGGTGTAGGCGAAGTTCCAGATGTCATATACAAGGATATAAACCCAAGTCATGTCTGCCCAAATCATATCTTTGCGATCCTTTGAAGGATAGACATTCCACCATGCCGTCATACAGAAGATATTGAGAAGACCTGCTACGCCGTTGAAGATATTATGCCAACCGCCATAGAGCCAAACGCCTTCTGAGGAGAGCCACCATTTGTTCCAACCCATGATAGCCGACTCGAAGTCAGAGCAAACGGCAATCAAGATATTGATGGCGACGATGATGAACGGGAATGGTTTGAACCAATGCTTGGCACCGATGCCCCACTCATACTTAATCATCATAAAGCCGATGCAGCCGGTGAGGGCAGCATAGAGTTTAGCATAGTGGAACCAGCCGTTCATGTAGATGTGGGTCTGGTTGTTCACTGCCCAGTCAGCACCCATGCGGGCACCGATAGCAATAGCAATGAAATAAACTGTCAGTGCTAACGGAATAGCGAAGAATGTAATAGCGCCACCCAGCTTTGTGCGGCGTGCAAACTCATTCCAAAGAATCAGTCCTACGAGGACTACAATGAGCATTACCCATTGGATAAGGGCATGCTCTCCATAAACTTGAAAGAACATAATTTAATTGTTTTTAATGATATTAGTTTTTTGTTTATTTTATACGTATGGTAACGTCACTTCGTACATTGTACTTCGTTACTTCGTACATTGTGGTGTTGTTCTTTTGCGTAGCACCAAACAGCCCAAACGAGTGTTACGGCGATAGAAAGGGGAAAACCGACGGTCAGTATCTCGCGTAGCATCACCAACCCTCCACCTTCTGCCTCAAGAGCGGTGAAGAACGGGAATATCCATGTCAGTTCTCCGTTAATGATATGGTCAATGATAAGCATAATAGACCCGCCCCAAAGCATCTGCTCGAGGGTCTTGAGGTTGCGACCGACAAAAGAATCTGTGTGAGTGTTATGTTTACGGTATGCCGTAGTGGCGATTGCCTGAGTGAGAGGTACAATAAAGCAAGCCATAGTTTAAGATAATTTTTATTTTAGATTGCAAAGATACGCCTTTTTTATAATATATGCAAAGAGAAAATTGTTTTTTTTGATGGTAGAGACGGTGAAAAACACCGTCTCTACCGTTTGAACGTTCTCAGACGTTCTCCACTATTTGGAGTTCTTTTATTTCCACCTCTTGGCCTTGCTTAAGCCAAGTGTCGTGGCTACCGCAGTGGGGACAGATCTTTCCGTGAGCGACGGTGGAGTAGTCCTTTCGGCAGCCGTCGCAGTGCGTCACGGCAGGTATGGTGTTAATCTGCAAGTCGCAGCCGCGAAGGAGATCTTCCTTGTCGGCAGCCCAACGCCAGCAATCGGTCAGATAATCCGGTATGATGGTTGAGACCTCACCGATGTTCATTACTACGGTGGAAACTTTTTTGACGCCGTTCTCTTCCGCGGCTTTCTTAACATCGCGGATAATATAAAAGACTATTCCGAGTTCGTGCATATTATATTTTTTGTGTTGTGTTTATGAAATCTGCATCAGAGCGGTGTAGAACTCATCGGCGGAGAGCGGGGACGAGCTGATAGTGCGTGTTTTATAGGAATAGACGGTATTGACACTATAGTTGAGTATCTCTGCGATGACCTCATTATGTACGATGCCCAATCGTATCAGGGCGAATATGCGGAGAGCAGGCGTGAGTAGCTCTTCAGACTTTGTCTCAATCTGCGAGTCAGGTTTGAGTAGCAGGTTAAACTTCTCAACAAAATTGGGGAATAACCGCATTATCATCTCATCAAAACCGCGGTTCAGCCGCTCACGCTGAAGGCGTGCGTCTGCGTTTTTAGGTATTGACATCAGTTCGTTATATTGGCGCTTGATAACGGCATTTTTTATCTCTTGTTGGTAATGCTCAACGGCTGACAGATATTGGGAATTATTGGTCATATATGAGCCTATCAATTCTTCTTTCACCTTGTTGGCAATTACAAGGTTTTGATTGATATTATCTATGGTCTGCTGTGATTCTTTGATAGTGATATTGCGATGCAGAAGTAAGAGCAGACCTGTGATGCTGAGAACAAATAAAATGATAGTAACTAAAAGTAGAATATAGGTTATTATTATTCGCCGATGTTGCTTTGCAATGTTATGTTGGTTGATGATGGGCAGCAGTTGTGAGACGCTCACTTGCCGATGGCGGGCGTGATATTTTTGAGCATCGTCCAACGCGATGTGGATATACTTGTCTGCCAAGGATATTTCGCCTTGTTCGAATAGTATCTCCGCTATCATTCGCATAGCAACCGTTTCGTATGTGGAGCTTTCAATGTCGTATATTGCAGCATCGATGTAATATTTGAGAGCCTCATCTGTATTACTCTTCTTTCTGTGCAGATAAGCAAGTGAAGACGCATAGACAGCCTTGTCGTGAGTTGATATTTTAGAATCATGCATTGCCGCCTCTAATCGTGCTATACCTTGTTCGAAGTTGCCGTTTCTGAGATCGATAACAGACAGCGGATACCAATAGAGGGCAGAATCGGCAGGAGTATGCCGTGCTACTAATTCCGACAAATAGTAATTTCCTTCCTTATTATACTTGTCGGCAGTCGGCGTTGCGCCGGCATAGTCGCACATATCATATAGGAGGCGAGCGTATGTCATCAGACATTCGTCAGACGCTGATTTGATAGGGTCGCATAGTCGTGATAAGATAAGATGCGCCTCGTGAAAAAGCCCGCCCGAAAGAAAAACGAAGGAGCAGCAGAGGTCTGCCTCGCGGCTCAGTGCTTCATCCTGCAACCTCTCGGCTTCGGCTTGCATAAAATGAGTATAAATAAGCGCAGTGTCGTAGTTATACGATCTATATTCTTCATATAATTCGTGATATAATGAATACGGCAGGTCGGAGAGGTATAAAAGTCTCTTTAGTGAGTCAATCCGTTCTTGCTTTTGAGCGTCGTACGTAGCACGATTTTGCAATGCGACATCTAAATCGTGAAGCCGCTGTCTCGATTGATTATTAGCCGAATATAACATTCCGGGCATTGCCGCCAAGCATAGTGATATCAGAACTTTCTTCATAATGAAATTTTAGTTTTCGCAAAGTTACAATTATTATTTGAAAATATAAAATATTGATGAAAATTCTTGATTTTTATCTTGATTTTCTTAAGATTTTTTGTTTTTGTTATATTATAATACTAACTTTGCAGGGTACTTCTAAAAATTACAAGTTTTTAGTTCAGCCCTGTGCAAAATCGAAATGTCATGAAACACCTTCTTTGCAGTATTCATAGTGGAGAACGCCTCCGAGCGTTCTGTAGTGGAGAACGTCTCCGAGCGTTCACAAGTGGAGAACGTCTGAGAACGTTTGGTATTACTATTTGCTCGTTGCTTGTTGTTCTGAGTGGTTGTAGTTCCGGCAGCAAAAATGCAGTTTATTCTCCTAACGGTGTGCGAAGAGTAGAGTTCCGTTTGACGGATGCCGGCGTACCTCAGTATCGCTATGTTTCCGGCGAGGGTTCAGAAAAGATGCTGCTTGATTGGTCGAATTTAGGCATGGAAACAGAGCAGACGTCTCTTTGCAGCGGCTTCTCTTTTATCTCCACTTGTGAACGCTCGGAGGCGTTCTCCACTACATCACGTGATACCACTTGGGAAACCGTGTGGGGTGAAGAGCGTTTTATTCGTGATCATCATAATGAAATGACAGTTAGTTTGCGGCACTCTTCGGGAGTACTGATGAATATCGTTTTTCGCATTTTCGATGACGGAATGGCTTTTCGTTATGTCTTCCCCGAGCAAGAATGTAAAGATATTGTTATCATCGATGAATTGACCGAATACCGTTTTGCTGCTGACCACGAGGCATGGTCTATACCGTGGCGGACAGAGTATTATGAAGGTCTGTGGACTAAAGCTCCTCTGTCTGAGAAGCACGACACTCTCTGCTCGCCGCTTACTCTGAAGTTGTCTGACGGCGGCTACGCCTTCCTTCATGAGGCTGCGCTCACGGATTATCCCGCTGAAAACTTCTATATTAAAGATGGGGCTGTTCGTCTTTATCTCACCCCGTGGCTTGATTTAAATGGTGTTGAAACGCCGTTTAAAGCGTATTTAAAGACCCCGTTTCAGACGCCGTGGCGTATGCTTATACTGACCCGCACCTTACCTGAGCTGGTAGCTTCGCGTATTATGCTTAACCTGAATGAGCCGTGTGCAATAGCAGACACGGAATGGATTCGCCCCACTAAGTTTATGGGTATTTGGTGGGGTATGCATATGAAATCTATGACGTGGGAACAAGGTCTTAAGCACGGTGCTACGACGGAGAACATGGAGCGGTACATGCGTTTTGCAAAGGAGCATGGCATTAATGCAGTATTAGCTGAAGGTTGGAATAAAGGTTGGGAAGACTGGAAAAATTTCGAGTTCACGACACCTTACGACGATTGGGATATGGACTATTTGAGCCGTTTATCGGACAGTTTGGGCGTGCAGATTATTGGTCATAACGAGACCGGCGGCAATGCTGCGTCGTATGAGCGCGACTTGGATAGTATCTACCGCTATCATGCTGCCAATGGTATTCACGTTATCAAGACGGGTTATGTGGCACCGATTATACGGACTATGGATGGTTTGCAGTGGAATAAAGGTCAGTCGGGCGTGCGGCACTATAGAAAAGTTATCGAGACGGCAGCGAAATATCATATCGCAATAGATAATCACGAGCCTGTTATGCCGACCGGACTGCAAAGGACTTATCCTAACCTGATGAGTCAGGAGGGCGTTCGTGGTCAGGAGTGGAACGCGTGGAGTGCCGATGGCGGCAGCCCGTGCGAGCATGTTACCGTGCTGCCTTTCACTCGCATAATGGCGGGACCTGTGGATTATACGCCGGGGGTGTTCGCCTTTGAAAATCCCGTTATGCCCAACACACGAGTTCACTCGACGCTAATGAACCAATTGGGGCTCTTCGTCTGCTTCTATAGTCCGCTACAAATGGCATGTGACCTGCCGGAGAACTATATGAAACACCCGAATGCGTTTGCGTTTATTGAGCAGGTACCCTGCAACTGGGAACGCTCAATACTGGTGGACGGGGAGATAGGCGAATACTGCATATTTGCCCGACAAGAGCGGGGCGGAGACAATTGGTATATAGGCGGAATCAACGCCGATGCACCGCGCGAGGCGGTGATACCTTTATCTATGCTGGAAGAAGGAAAAACCTATCACGCCTCTATATGGCGAGACGGAGAGGAAGCCGATTGGCAGACTAACCCATACGATTATGAGATTGATAATGCATACGTAGCAACAGGTGATACGCTCCGAATACGTATGGCATCGGGAGGCGGATTTGCAGTAAGTTTGACGCAAATAAATTAACCAACAATATATACTATGAAACGAAAGATTCTTATCATTCCGCTTCTATGCCTAACTGCGATAGTGAGCGCTCAGACGCACACTTTCCGAGGTATTGTTACCGACCAAAGCGGAGAATCGTTGATTGGTGCCTCCGTTTTGGTACAGGGTACGACCAACGGAACGATTACCGATTTTGACGGTAACTTTGAAATCACATGTGCCGAGGGAGCAATGCTGGAATTCTCCTACATGGGTTACAAGTCTCAAACCCTTCCTGCCGCGCAAAACATGCGTGTGGCCATGCTGGAAGATAGCGAGCAGTTGGAAGAAGTTGTAGTCATCGGCTATGGCAGTCTGAGCAAGAAAGAGGTATCCAGCTCCATTGTACAGGTGGATAGCAAGAATTTTGTCAAGGGTCCGATGAACAGCCCGATGGAAATGCTCAACGGTCAGGTTGCCGGTCTGACGGTCAACAGTACCTCTGCCGCTGACCCGAACGCTTCGTCATCACTGCAAATCCGTGGTGCCGGTTCACTCTCCGGTAGCAACGAACCGCTCTATGTGATAGACGGAATAGCCGGTGGTGATATACGAAATCTCAGTTCGCAAGATATCGAATCCATCACGGTGCTTAAAGATGCGGCTTCTGCGGCGATCTATGGTACTCGTGGTGCTAATGGTGTTGTACTCGTTACCACTAAGAAAGGCTCATCGGAACAAGGACGCATCGCTGTCACCTACGATTCTTATTTCGGAGCCAACGTTGCCAAACCGCACATGGCGGTACTGAGTGCGGATGAGTTCCGTCGTTCGCGCCGTGGTACCGACTATGGGTATAACACCGACTGGTATTCCGAGATCACACGTCCTGCGGCGTATGATATCAACCAATATATCAATATCGCCACCTCTGTGAAAGGCGGCAGCTACAGTGCTTCGCTGAACTACAAAGATGCGAATGGTTTGGATATCGTTTCTGCGCGTCGTGAGTACGGCGGACGGTTTGCTATGGAGCAGAAGGTGCTGAAGGACTATCTGACAATCTCTGCTTCTCTCGCCGGCCGTCGCGTCAATGAGACCTGGGGCGATAACGGACAGGTGGATAATGCATTAAGTATGAACCCTACTATGCCGGTGTATAATGAGGACGGCAGTTATTACCAGCCTACGGGCGTAACAGGAGCTGTGAATCCTGTGACAAGGCTTAAAGAAACAACCTCAAACGGGCAGAGACTCTATCTGCTGGCAAACGTAGGGCTGAAACTTAAACTCTATTCCAACGAGAATCATAACCTCAATACATCTGTTGCTTACTCTCTGGATTACAATGACTTGAAGGGCAATACATACGCTTCATCCAAGTCCAACGAGAGTTATTGGGGCGGTTATAAAGGTCGTGCGAATGTCAATTACCAGAAGAACCAGACCCACCACTTAGACTGGTTGCTCAATTATGATTTCCAAATGGATGACCACTCTCTAAAATTCGTTTTCGGTACCTCTTGGGAACGTCATGACTGGGAGCAGTTAGGTGCAGAGAACCGCGATTTTACCTTTGACAATACCCTTTGGCATAGCCTTGGTTCGGGTACATGGCTGCCGGACGGACTGGCATCCATGTGGACGAGTAAGACAGAGAACTCGCTCTTCGGCTTCTTCGGGCGTGTGAACTACAACTGGCACGACATGCTCTTTGTCTCTGCATCTATTCGTCGTGAGGCAAGTACGAAGTTCGGTGTCAAGAGCCGTTGGGGTAATTTCCCATCGGCATCTATTGCATGGGAGATGTGCTCGGCGGAGTTTATGGAACCGACAAAAGATATACTGAAAAGCCTCAAACCGCGTTTCTCGTACGGTGTGACCGGTCGTGAACCCGGTGACAGCTATCAGTCGTTAGCTACCTATGCTGCCCACTATCAGTATTTCATGGACGGTGAGTGGGTGGTTGGTTTTGCGCCGGATAAGAATGCTAACCCGATTCTCAGTTGGGAGAAGTCGGAGAGTTATAATATCGGTGTAGATTTCGATTTATGGAATCGTTTGAGAGGTAGTATAGAGTATTATATCCGTCGTTCACCGGATTTGCTCTATAACTATACCGCTCCCCAGCCGCCTTATGTACATTCTTCTATCCTTGTGAACGTTGGTACAACCACCAACCGCGGTGTGGAAGTGAGCCTTAACGGAGACATATTCACAGGAAAGCAGTTCAGTTGGAATATGGGAATTAACTACGCTTACGGCCGCACGTACCTCACCAAACTATCAAATGATGTCTATCAGGCTTCATATTTGGAACTCTACCAGAAACCGGGTGTGGGTACATCGGAGTATTTCTTCCGCGTGGAAGAAGGTGGTGAGATAGGTCAATTTTATGGCTATCAGTTCGCCGGCATTGACGCCAACGGCAATATGCTTGTTCTGGATAATGACGGCAACGCACAACCGGTGGGAAGTGCTGATGCTTCATGGAAACGCTATATTGGTAACGGTGCGCCGAAACATACATTGAGTTGGACCAACCATTTTGAGTTCTACGATTTCGACCTGTCGGTGCTTTTCACGGGTGCGTTCGATTATGATATTTTCAACATGCGCAAGTACGGCATGGGGCTTTCCGGCAGCGGAAGTGACAACGTGCTTCGCACCGCTTATACGACGGATAAGTACGTCAAGACGGGTGGCGGCGTGATCAGCAGTTATTTTCTGGAGCGCGGAGACTATTTCAAGCTGGATAACATCACCCTCGGCTATACTTTCAAATGGAAAGAAAAACTGGTGGATGGCCTGCGTCTCTATCTGACGGCTAAGAATATTGTGACGATGACCGCTTACAGCGGTAATGACCCGTCTATCGTAGCCGTTACGGGAATTACGCCGGGTGTGGATAGCTCTTCTGCCTATCCGACCGCTGCCCAGTTATGTTTAGGTGTAACCCTTAATCTGCATTAATTATGAGAACGATATATAAAATTGTACTTTGTACCTTGTCCCTTTGTACATTGGTAGCCTGCGAGATGAACGAGCAGGTCTATGACCGCATTGAAGCTTCTGAATTTTATAGGAATGAAGCGGCAGTGAAGGGAGCCGTTGCCGCCATATATGGAAATGCAGCAATGAGTTATTTAGAGAATTTCTGGTACCTCAATGAGTTCAGCGCGGACCAGATTGTCTGGCGTGTATGGAATGGCGGTCTGTGGGGATATGACGAGGGAGAGAAAACGGTGCTTTCCACGCAGACATGGACTGCGGAATCCAAGATCATCCGCACCACATGGGAGACGGCGTGGAGTACGATTGGTCTATGCAATACCCTTATCTCTGACCTTAGTACATTGGATGCCTCTAATCTGAACATGACGGACGAGAAACTGCAATCCTATATCGCCGAGGTGAGGACTCTCCGCGCTTGGGCGTACTACAACTGCTTTGAAATATGGGGCGGTGCCATTCCTCTTTATACGCAGGACGACGGCTCTATTCCCGGATCGGCGGACGAGGATTTTCAGCAGGGATGTATCAAAGTCTATGACTTCATTTGCTCGGAATTAGACGCTACCTATGCCGCACTGCCTAAAGAGGATGGCTCCAATGCGACCCGTAATCGTATGAACCAAGCGGTGAATCGAATGATCAAGATGAGGATGTTGCTTAATTCAGAGGTCTTCACCGGTACGCCGCGCTTCTCCGAGTGTGCTACGCTGGCAGAGGATTTGCTCAAAGGAGATTACGGTACCTACGATCTGGCATCCGACTACCGCGACATCTATCATGTCACCAACACCACCTGCCCCGAAGTTGTTATGGCATTTGTCATGGAGAATGGTCAGCTCAACGCCGGATGGATGCGCGACATGCCGTTCTTGGCATACACATACGACAAGTATTTCGATTTTAGCAGTACACAAAGTGCATGGAACTGTTGCTGCTTGGCTCCGTCTTATGACAACTCCGGAACAGTAAACCCGACTTATGGCTATTCCGAAGGCGCCAAGTGTTTCCTCGACCCTCCCTATAACGACCGTTTGGGGGCTGTGTATGAGCGATTCTCCGACTATGATATCCGCAAGGGAAACTATAAATGGGAAAATGGTAATTATAGTGGTATCTTCCTCCGCGGCTTGCAGCGCGCAAAGTGGGGAACGGGTGAGGTGCTCAAAGCCGATGCCGATCGTGATGGAATGGAACTCTACTATACCGATCAGGTAGGTCAGTTCCCGGGCGCAACGACTATCGGCAGAGCACTGGAACCGGTGATGTCACCGCGGTGGGGAGAAACCAACTCCGGCGTGCGTCTCGTTCGTTATCCTATTTATCCGGAGAGTGAAGGCAAGGATTTTCAGGATATTGACGATGTAGAGTTCCGCTGGGCGGAGGTCTATTACACGCTCGCTGAGTGCAAAATGCGTGAAGGCGATGCGGCTGGCGCGGAAGATATGGTCTTCCAGGTCCGCAGACGTTATTTCAATAACGAAGCGGACGCCAAGAATTACGGACGCATCTCTACTATGGACATGATTTGGATGTTGGATCAGTGGGGACAGGAATTCCTCTGCGAGGGACGCCGACGCCGTACCGACCTGCGCCGGTTCGACCAGTTCACACAGGGCCAGTGGTGGTTCTTCGGCCGTGCTACCGATGACGGCGTGGCTTATCCGGCCAAGCGTGACCGCAAATATGAGTGGTTCCCGCTCCCGGCGTCTGCTCTATCTGTCAACCCGGGGCTGAAACAAAACCCGAATTATTAATTACGAATACGAATTATGAAAGCAATATATAAAATAGTGGCCTTTGTACTTTGTACATTGTCCCTTTGTACCTTCTTTGGCTGCCAGCCTCGGGATTTGGAGTTTGAACATGAGGAAACGCAGTTTGAAATCAAGTCAAATGCTATCTTGATAGAACTCATAGCTCCGGTTGGTACTCCGGCTGATGAAGAGATATATATCTTCGGAGCGTTCAACGGTCTGGATGAGGACTCAATAATCGGACAAGTCAAATGGCAGATGGAAAAAGCTCCGGCTTCCGACAAAAAATGGGGTATCTATCTTTTCCCTGAAGATTTCGAGAACGGAAAAACACTTGCTGACGGTTTTTCGTTTGCCAGCCGGCGAATGGGCGGCGAACGTGACATCAACGGCAAGCCTGTAACCCATATACTCAATGCCTCGCTTGGTACATCCAATAATGTATCGGCTCTCCGATGGGCGGCATATTTCCAAACGGGGAAAATCCAGCACGACGGACCGGTTGTCTATGTGTTAGACGAAACAGGTTTTAAGAAACTATGCCTTTATGCTTACCAAGGTACAAGCCCGCTTGCCGGTGCATGGCCGGGGATGGTTTCTCGAGGCAAAGAGACGGTCAATGGTATCGAATTGGACTATTTCGATATGGGTGAACTGAATGAAGGATTAGAGGCGATGCTTATTTTCAATGACAATGGCGATAATACCACCCAGCTCAAGGACTACGGACCTGTCACCCTCGGCGAAGACACCCTTTATCTGCATCTCACCAAAGACGGAAAGGTAGAGCCTTTGCGGTTCGACGGCAAGCTGAACCACGACGGACCGGTACTCTATGTATTAGACGGACTCGACTGGGGGATGAATACCAGACTCCATATGTGGAATGCCTCGGGGACACCTCTGTTCGGCGACTGGCCAGGGTTGGAAGTTACCGGGACGGAAAAAATAGGGCGTTATACCTATCTCTATTTTGATTTGGGAGAAGCGAACGAAGGACTTGTGGAAACCATGATCTTGTCCAATAAAGGCGATGAAAAGACACAACTTAACGCTTACGGACCGGTTACATTAAGTGGAGAACAGTATGTCTATATTTCAGGCAAGACAGCAAAACCGATTACCGATCCTGAGAACCCGGGCGATGTGGAGTGGTTCGAACCGGTAATACAACCTAAAGACTCTGCGTCCGTGGATTTATGGCTCTATGATGCAACAAACTCCTTGTCGTCTCTCTATGTTTATGCATGGGGCGAGAGCGAGGCCATCGGCAAATGGCCCGGCAAATCTTTCGTTGAAATGGATTCTACCGTTATCCTCGGACTCCGACTCTATCATACGCAAATCACAGGCTTCGTAGGAGATGAGTTCCATCTGATTTTCAACAACAACGGCCTCGGTGAAGGGGAAGCCGGAGATTGGCGTGTGCTCTATGACATTAACGTCAAGGAGCAAGAGAATGTATATTATCTCAAAATCGCCAATGAGGGTGTTTCTGAATTATCTGTAGTAGCTAATTTGCCAAGAAAGGAGTAAACTATGAAAGCAAATAAATTTTTAAGCATTCTTATACTGTTTACGGTCGCAATCGTTCTGCTAACCTCTTGCCGGCCGGAGTATAGCGTCCTTCCTCCCGAACCGGAGAAAGCGGAGGTGAAAGATGCCAATACGATGATTATCTACGAATGCAACGAACGCCTCTTTGCCCAAGAGAACGCTTTTGCGGCTATCGAGAACTACCTGCCCGTCCTCCAAGAGATGGGAGTGAATGTACTCTGGCTCATGCCAATCTATCCTATCGGTGAAGATAGCACCTCTATTGGATCACCCTATTGTATCAAGGATTTCACTGCTATCAACCCTGCTTTCGGTACAATGGCGGATCTCAGAAGTCTGGTCAACAAAGCCCACTCATTAGGCATGCGGGTCATGCTTGACTGGATTGCCAACCATACCTCGTGGGATAATGCTTGGTATCTGAACCACCCCGAGTGGTACGAAGGACCGTCCACCGGTTCCGAACAGTACTGGAAAGATGTCACGTTCCTCAATTATAATATTGCTGCTGTGCGTGACACCATGCAGGCTGCCATGCTCTATTGGATGGATGAAGCCGATATAGACGGTTTCCGTTGTGACTATGCTGAAGGAGTGCCTTTGACATTCTGGGAGTCGGTTGTCACGGAGATACGAAACCGCAAAAGTGATGCAATCATGTTGGCGGAAACAACCGATACACGCCATTACACCATCGGGTTTGATCTCCTTTATAGTTGGGATTTTCTGGGCGGTATTTCCGGATTGTATAGTAATAAAGGCACCTTCGCCGGCTTGACGGCGGCGCACACCTCGGAGTACAACGCTACGCCGAAAGGCAAGGAACGCATGCGCTATGTCACCAACCATGATGTCTCATCAGGAGAGGACAAGGATGCCGATGTCTCCCTCAAAACACGTTACCGCACGCCTGAGGGCGAACTGTCCGCTTTCTGCCTAACCATCTTCATGGGCGGTGTGCCGATGTTCTATTCCTCGCAGGAGTTAGGGACAGTGGAGCGGATTGATTTCTTCCAATACAATCTCATGGATTTCCCGAAGGACAAGTCACAAATGGGTAGCTATCAAGCGCAAATGACTAATCTGCTCAAGGTCTATTTGGATACCGAGTATCTGCGCGGAGCCACACAAACAACCGGCACGCTCAACCGAAAAGTGCCCTATGTCGATTATGACGATGAGAAGGAGTCGATGATTGTCATCTGCAATAGTTCCGACAAAGAGCAGGAGGTCAAACTGCCTATGAAATACCAGGAGCAGACAATCGCCGATCTCCTTTCCGGCGATACCCTCACCCTCGGAACCACAACCACACTCGCTCCCTATGAATATAGGATATATAAACATTAATTAACCTTTAATACACAAATCACTATGAAAAAGATTATTTTTACTTTATGTGTTGCCCTTATGGCAACCTTCTCATTTGCCCGTAACTTTGACGGCACGGAGAAAATCTATCTGAAAGCCAATGCTGTTTCCTGGTGGATTGATGCTAATGCCGCACAGCGCGCTGTGTTAAACAATGAGACATCGGTTATCGGCGTTATTGAAGATGCAGACCGTTATATCTATGCATTTACTATCCCAGCAGGCGACTATACCACTATTCGTTTTGAGCGTGCCGAGAATGCGGAGGCTGCTGCGTGGAATGTGACAGGGGACATTGTTATCCCCGCCGAGGGTGATTATGTTACTGCTTTCGGGCAAAACTCCACCGAAGCAACGTGGGACACCTATGTCCCGGCTGAGCCCGCTGTTTTTACTACGCATAATCTCACAATCACCAACAATACAGGTTGGGATAATTTCTATGTATATGCTTGGGGCGATAAGGATGCCTTTGGCACATGGCCGGGTTCGACATCTACCACTCTTGAGTTTGAAGATATCGACGGGGCTGTGAACTTGCACCTGATTATGCACAACAATGTAGGTGAAGGACAGGACGGCGATCGTCGTGTTCTTTTTGACATCACCGAGGCTCGCGATTATAGTCTTATTGTTACCGACCAAGGTGCATACGAGCAAGGTGCTCCTGAGCCTGTCTATACGACCTATCATCTGTATGCGAGCAACCAAACGACATGGGAAGTGTTTGACTTGTATGCCTGGGGCAATCCTAATGATGCCTTCGGCGCATGGCCGGGGACAACTAATCCTGCCACCACAACTATTGACGGCGTGGTATGCAATGTATATGACTTCACCGTGGTGGAAGGTGCTACGATAGAGATGCACCTTATTTTCCACAACAATGTTGGCGAGGGACAAGAAGGCGACCACCGTCAACTCTATGATATCACGGAAACGCGCGACTACAAAATAACCGTTCGTGATGACGGGATAATAGAAGGCCTTGCGGGTGAATCTACCATTGAAGAGAACACTGCGGTTAAGGTTAAATCCGTAAAGCAAATAATAAACGGTCAGATATTCATACACCGCAACGGCAAGACCTACAACGCCCTCGGCGCGGAAGTGGGTAGAGATGCTATTCTGGTAGAGACATCCCGGTAGGATGTCTCTCAATAGTGGAGAACGCCTCCGAGCGTTCAATACTTTAAATGAAAGTGCGGGCAGAGCCCGGAAAGTCCGGAGAGTCAGAACGCTCGGAGGCGTTCTCCACTAAATAAGTGCGGAGAGTTCGGAAAGTCTGAACGCTCGGAGGCGTTCCCCACTAAATAAGTCCGGGCAGAGCCCTAAAGTTAATTACTAAAATTTTTGATTTTATGAAGAAAATTGTATTATCATTACTTGCCCTGCTTTGTATGGGTAGTATGGCACCCCTCTTTGCAGACGCTACGCGTATCTACTGCAAGATGGAGTACAATTGGTGGACTCAAGCTAATGCCAGAATTGGTGTGATACTTGATTCCGGTACTACCACTGCCATGACCCTTGTTGACGGGACATCCGACACTTGGTTCGCCGAGGTAGATTTGGCAGGAAAATCAACCATCACGTTCCAACGTATCGGATCGAGTAATACTGATAACTGGGGTGCACAAACAGCAGCGCAGTCTATCACCGATAATAATGTAGGAACGACCAATAACTTCTTTACTATTACCAACTCTTCGGATACATGGTATGAAAACGGTAACGGTACAGCCTGCACCGGCACTTGGGGCACATATACATTTGTGGCTCCTGAAATCACAGTTAGAGGCGGATTCAACGATTGGGGGAGTAGCGATAGATTTACAGACAATAGTGGCATCACAGCTACACTCACAAAATACTTTAGTGCAGGTAGCATCGGCTTTAAAATCGTCGTAGGTGATAATGATTGGAGATTTAATAACACAACTATTACCCGCGATAATAGCGGTGTTGAATATGATTTTTCAGGTAATCCATCTAATGATGCTACTACTTTGACGTTAGATATAGACGGTGATTATACTTTCACGTACAATTATTTTACCAAGAAATTGTCTGTGGTTTATCCTACTCTGCCGGAACAATACGTGGACTTTGACGGTCTGGCAGCGTCTATCCTCAAAGGTACTGCCGTTACTTTCGCAGCCACTTCGTCCGGCATTACCGATCCGGGGTATCGCTTCTATGTGAAACCTGCGGGAGGAGAATACTCAAGTGCAGTCTCGTCTTACACCTTCAACACATTGGGGGACTTTGTCGTTAAGGTAGAGGCTTTAGAGAACAATTCCGGCGATCCGGTCCGGGCGAAAGAAGTGAACGTAACCGTTTATGAGACATACACCTTCACCAACGGTACCAAGATCTATGTGGACTTCTCCGCAATGACCGAAGGTACTACAGGCGTTAATTTCCCGTACGGAGATCAATCCTCCTCATTGGATTATGATGCTTCAGGTGCCGGGACGGTTAAGACCATTACCTTTACGCAGGATGTCGTGTGGAGCACTTTACAGGATTTCATAAAAACCGAGAAGAACAGCTGGAATGGCTTGAAGTTCGTTGCTCCTGCCGCAGGTCAGAACTGCGCAGTCGTGGCTGCGGATGGTGCTTCTTATTCTTGGACTACCCGAATGCCGACAATCGCATTGCATAGTAACTTTACCAACCCTGACTGGGAAGGAAGTGCAAACTTCGTAGTGGCAGGTAACAATGAAACCGCTTCTTTGGAACTGACGATAAGTCAAGGTGAGTCTTATGAGTTTGGCGTTATGGTAGATGACCAGTGGCGCGCCAATGGTGCTGCATTCGACCGCTTTAATAACTCCCATGTTATTGAGGCAGGTAATACTACTAACTGTACTTTTGTTGCCGATGCAACAGGAAGCTACGCATTCACATGGACCTATGCCACCAATACGCTGAGCGTAGAATATCCGGAAGCTCTTTCTGTAGCATTCAGCGGTTTGAATGTTTCCCAGTTTGTAGGTGATGTAGTCACTGTCGGTGCAACCACTAATCTGACCAACGTTTCCTATGCCTACCAACTGAAGATCGGCGATGGGGAGTTCGCTTCACTCAGTGCGAACCCTTACACTTTTCCTGCTGCCGGAACATATACATTCAAGGTAACGGCTACAGGAGACGAAGGAGTGGTTGAAGCAACGAAAGAAGTTGCGGTTTACGAGCCCCTGACGCTCTATTTCGTTAACAAAGAAGGTTGGTCGGATATGCACGCGTATGCATATAACGCAGAAAATGAATATATCAGGAATACCGCTTGGCCGGGTGAAGCGATGACCGCTACCGGCGCAACGACCGCAAACAACGGATATGCCGTTTACTCAGTTACCATTGCGAAAGACAGATATACCAATATCATATTTAATAATAACAATGGTAGCGAAACAGCCTCCTTGGTAATAAATGAGGATTATCCGTATTATTGCAACGGTACATGGTACGCCACTCTCGCAGAGTGCGATCCGGCAGTGCGGACATACCACTTATATGTTCATAACCTCACCGGTTGGGATACCTTCGATGTTTATGCTTGGGGCGATGTGCAGTACTTGGGTGAATGGCCGGGCAAAGCGGCAGCCGATGCTACTCAGGAAATAGACGGTGTCGACTATAAGGTCTATGATTTCACCGCCAATGAGAATGCTACGATAAGCATGAATCTTATCTTCCATAATAATGTAGGTGAGGGTCAAGAAGGCGATTATCGTCAGACGCTCACCCTTACTGAGGCTCGTGATTATTATCTGACCATTACAGGATTAAGTGCATGGGAAGGACAAGCCGGTGAGAAACGTTTCCACCCGTATATCCCGATGGAGCATATCTATGGTTATCAGTATAATAATTATGGTACCGTTGGAGATGAATGGCCGGGTGCTGAACTTTCCCCCGATGCCGACGGATGGTACTCTTATATAGTATCAAAGGGCGGAACCGTAATCTTCAATACCGGTACGGGAGATGGTGCTATGCAGACAGGCGATTTCGCTTATACCGATGCTGACCCCGTAGCCGATGAGTGTGCCGTTTGGCAGGGTGCGACCTCTACTTATGAGGACAAGACCTATATGACCACTATTGCTGATTGCAATGCTGCTGTCGCACTCATATACGAGCGCAGCGTGACGAACGGCAACTACGGAACTATATGTTTGCCTTACTCTGCCATAAGAGTAGAGGG
The DNA here is from genome assembly GCA_937885465.1 of uncultured Bacteroidales bacterium. Lineage (GTDB taxonomy): Bacteria > Bacteroidota > Bacteroidia > Bacteroidales > Paludibacteraceae > Colicola. The sequence continues at coordinate 11,412 of CAKZZM010000194.1, read as the reverse complement.
CGCAACGCTCTATAGCATTGCCGACAAGACGACGGAGAGTATTGTTATAGAAGAGGCTGAAGAATTGCTTATGGGCGTACCTTATATCTTCCTTGCTACGGCAGACCAACTGACCGTTTACTACTGGGGCGGACAATCGTTCACGCCGTCTGCCGACCACCTCTATACCACTAATGGGCTCGTGGGCTTTATCAACGATGGAGAGGAATATACCATTACTAAGGATGCAAGTAACTATATCTTGTATAACAATGGTATATACTATGTGAATAGCGAGGTGAAGATATCTTCCGGTCGCGCATATATCGACTGGTCGAATATCAATTCTACTCCTCAGGTCGCTCCGCGTCGTAACATCGTTATTTACAATAAGCCGACGGGTATAGAGCAAGCGGAAGGTGTAAACGTTGCCGATAAGATTATCGAGAGTGGTCAACTCTACATCATCAGAGATGGAGTTAAGTATAACGCACAAGGTATAATCGTAAATAAATAAGTAGGATTATGAGAAAGACTTATTTGATGCCGTCAATCGGCATTGCGGAAATTGCTTATACCGCGATTCTTTGTGTTTCAGCCACACCTGAAATCTATAAGGCAGGAGATACCGGTGATTTAGGAGTGAGCGATCTCCATGGCGATTAGGCACAGCAAAATAAGTACCGCTTACGCTAAGTACCGCTTACGCTATGGTGCTACGTTCTCAGACGTTATCCACTATTTGTCAAACGAAAGTCCGCGCATTAATGCGCGGACTTTCATTTAAAGTCTGAACGTTCGGAGACGTTCTCTACTATTCTGAACGTTCGGAGACGTTCTCCACTAACTTCTTTTGAAGACAATTTTTGCAGCGCGTTTTAACGTATATGGCAGTATGCCGTCGAATTTATTTTCGGATGTGCGCATGATGCTTGCTTCGGGGTGTTCACGGTGTAGGTGTATAGCGTCGAAGCCGCATTTGGTAGTGCATAGTCCGCAACCGATGCAGCGGTTCTCGTCCACTACTGATGCGCCGCAGCCGAGGCAACGGGCGGTCTCGCGTCTTACTTGTTCTTCGGTGAGTGTGCCGTGATATTCGAGGAACTTGTTCTTTTGTGTTATATCCACTGCTTCTTGACGGCTCGAGTTGTCGTAACTTTCGAGGACTATATCTTGTTTATTGAGTTCAATGAAGTTTCGGCGGTCGCGTCCTATAGTCATGTGGCCGTGCTGTACGAAGCGGTGTAGCGACTCGGCAGCCTCTTTGCCTGCTGCAATAGCATTGATAGCGAACTTAGGACCGGTGAAGACATCTCCTCCGACGAAGATGTCGGGTTCGGCGGTCTGATAAGTCAGTTTATCGGCAACGGGATAGATGCCTCGAGAGAACTCAACTTTGGTATCTTTCAAGAGGTCTTTGAGTATAACTGTCTGACCGATAGCGAAGATGACCATATCAGCATCGAGGGTGAGACGTTCGTTTTCATCGAATGTAGGGGCGAACTTATGCTCTGCGTTGAAGACAGAGGTGCAACGTTTGAAAGAGATTTCCTTCGTACCTCGTACATTGTTCCTTCGTACTTCTTTCGGTCCCCAGCCGGGGTTGATGATTACTCCGTCTTCGCGTGCTTCGCGTCGCTCAGCGGGTGAGGCCGGCATGATATCTTCTGTTTCGAGTGAGAGCATAGTGACGGATTCAGCTCCGCTGCGGAGGGCTACTCGTGCGGCATCGATAGCTACATTACCGCCGCCGACAACTACCACTTTGCCGCTTACTTTGCACTCGCCGCAGCCGGCTTTGTGCAGGAAATCGATAGCGGTGGTGGTACCTTCGAGTGTCTCGCCCGGAATACCGGGGAGTCTGCCGCCTTGGCAGCCGATAGCTACATAGAAGCCTTTATAGCCTTGTTCGCGCAGCTGTTGTATAGTGATATCTTTACCTACTTCTACGCCGCAGCGGATATCTACACCTATCTCGCGCATGATATCTATTTCAGCGTCAATAACTTCTTTCTCAAGTTTATATGACGGTATGCCATATCTTAGCATGCCGCCGGGTTGCGGGTTGCGTTCGAAGACAGTGGGCTTGTAACCTTGTGTTGCGAGGTAATATGCGCAACTAAGCCCTGCGGGGCCTGCGCCGATGATAGCTATTTTTTCCGGCCATTCTTTCAAGACATTGGAGCAGATATTGACTTCCGGTACGAAGCGTGTTTCTGCGTTGAGGTCTTGTTCGGCGATGAATTTCTTTACTGCATCGATGGCTATAGGCTGATCTATTGTGCCTCGTGTGCAGGCGTCCTCACATCGGCGGTTGCAGATGCGTCCGCAGACTGCGGGGAAGGGGTTTTCGCGTTTGATAAGTTCGAGAGCCTCACGGTACTTGCCTTCGGCGGCTTTCTTGAGGTAGCCTTGAACGGCAATATGCGCCGGACAGGCGGTCTTACAAGGCGAGGTGCCGGTCGGGTAGCAGCCCTCGCGGTTCTTGTCGCGATAGTCCTCTGACCACTTGTGTTCGCCCCATTTGGCTGCATCGGGCAGTTCTTGTTTGGGGTACGAGATTTGACCTTTGGATGTGCATAGTTTCTGCCCTAACTTAACGGCACCTGCGGGGCAGTATTCGACGCACCGTCCGCATGCGACGCAGTTTGTAGGATCAACTTTTGCCACGTATGCAGAGCGTGACATGTTGGGAGTGTTGAAGAGTTGCGATGTTCGCAGTGCGTTGCATATCTTGATATTGCAGTTGCAAATTGCGAATATCTTGCCTTCGCCATCGATATTAGTTATCTGATGTACGAAGCCGTGGTCTTCTGCGTTTTTGAGGATAGCTATACACTCGTCGTAGGTGATGTAGTGTCCGCGATTGGTCTCAACGAGATATTCTGCCATATCTCCCACGCCTATACACCAGTCGTGGTAGTCGTCGGCGCAGCCTTCGTCGAGTTGCTTTCTGCCGATACGGCAGGAGCATATACCTACTGCGAGATGGCCTTCGTATCGTTTGAGCCAATAGGAAATATGTTCGATGTCTGCCGTCTCATTTTCCATCGATATGGCTTTTTCGACGGGGATGACATGCATACCTATGCCTGAACCTCCCATCGGAACCATTGGTGTTATTTTCTCAAGCGGGAGGAAAGTCATTCGTTCGAAGAACATTCCGAGTTCGGGATGTTTTTCCATCAGTTCCTCGTTCATGTTGGTGTATTCGGCTGAGCCGGGCACAAACATAGGCACCCAATAGACACGGTCTTTTCGCTCGTATGTGGTGCCGGGTACGGGACCTTCTTTCGTGTATTTGTCGCCGTAGTCGTACTCTAACACTCCGAGCCGCGCCATAGTGTCAAGCAATTCATCGAACGACGCGTCATCCGGCAAATAGTGCTTCTTGTCGTTCATCTGATGCAGTTGCTGATAGGTATGATGCTGCCGCACCTTGAAGAAGTTGGCGGGCAGCATATCGAGCATAAGATCGAGTGCCGCTTCGCGGCTTATGGGGTCCATCTCGTCTTCAAAGATGCAGGCGAGTCCCCAGTATTCGGGAGCATCGGTTGTCATCTTGATTTTACCCGGGATACGGTCGGTGATATGACGAACCAATTTCAGTAGTTTGGGATTGGGATTCTTGTCGCCCATGTGCTTAGGGACGAACTTATCTGACATTTTAGGCATAGTATTGAGATTTTTAGAAAAGTGCGGGCAGAGCCCTGAAATAGAAAGTGCGGGCGGATCCCTAAAGTTAAAAGTTAAAAGTACCGGCAGGGCCCTAATGTGATTTTTATTCTTTCCAGTTTTTTACTTCTTTGAGTAGCCATTCCGCGAAGGCATCCACTCCCTCGCCTGTTTTTGCGCAGATGGGGATAATAGTGGCTTTCGGGTTGCGCAGGTGGATATACTCTTTGCATTTTTCAAGGTCGAAATCGAAGTAAGGCATTACGTCAATCTTGTTGATAACCACGAGGTCGCAGACCTGAAACATTAGCGGGTATTTGAGCGGTTTGTCGTGTCCTTCAGGCACAGAGAGTATCATTGCGTTCTTCACTGCTCCCGTGTCAAACTCGGCAGGGCAGACGAGGTTACCTACGTTTTCAAGAATGATAAGGTCAAGTGGAGAACGTCTCCGAACGTTCTCCACTTCACTTATATCTCTCGTCTTTATAAAAGTCGGCATTGTATGCCGACTAAAGTTCGAACGCTCAGAGGCGTTCTCCACTTGCTCTCCAAGCACAGCCTCTAATCCTTGCCTCGTCATCTCTGCATCTAAGTGGCACATACCGCCTGTATGCAGTTGTATTGACGAAACGCCCGTGGCTTCTTTTATCTTAACGGCATCCACATCGCTGTCGATATCGGCTTCCATAACGGCAATACTTATCTTATCTTTGAGCTGATTGATAGTTCGGATAAGTGTTGTTGTCTTGCCGCTGCCCGGGGCAGACATGAGGTTCAAGAGATAAACGCCGCGCTGCTTTAATTCACAGCGTAGGCGGTCAGCATCGCGGTCGTTATCCTCAAACACGCTCTTTTTTATTTCTATAACTCTTACGCTGTCCATTTACTTTACCTTTACCGGTTTGGCATCTTCTGCAAGGTCGTGGTCAACGAGAATACGCCCGCAGTATTCGCAAGGGATAATTTTCTTACGCAGACGGATATCAAGTTGGCGCTGTGCAGGAATCTTGTTGTGGCAACCGCCGCAGGCATCGCGGTCAACGGTAACAACGGCAAGACCATTGCGGGCATTGCGACGAATACGCTTGAAGGCAGATAGCAGACGATCGTCGATATTCCCCTCTAACTTAGCAGCGCGGAGCAGCAAGGTCTCGGTCTGCTCTTTCGTTTCAAGAAGGATATCATTCAGTTCTGCACGTTTCTGGTTGAGGTCGATAGTCTTCTCTTCAATCTCAGTAACGGTCTTTTTCTTGTCCTCTGTACGGCTCTCGAGCAAAGCAGAGAATTCCTTGATACGCTTTTGTGCCAACTCTATCTCTAATTGCTGGAACTCAATCTCTTTGGAGAGGTTGTCGTACTCGCGGTTATTGCGTACGTTCTCCTGCTGCTCTTTGTAGCGGTTGATAGCAACATTGGCGTTCTCGGTCTTGACGCGCATCTCCGACAATTTGGTTTCGCACTCTTTAATGTCGTTCTCGATGTTAGTCAAGCGGGTTTTCAGACCTTCTACAACATCTGCCATATCCTTCACCTCCTGAGGCAGTTCGCCTTGAAGAACGCGAAGTTCGTCAATCTTAGTGTCAACTTGTTGTAACTCGTACAGAGATTTCAGTTTCTCTTCAACGGTAAGTTCGTTGGGATCAATTTTCTTTGCCATAATTTTATTTTATTTATATCTTTAATATTTTTATCGGGCTCACATCGGCGGTAGCATCGGTGATGGTGAGTGGGCAGCTTTCGAGCAGGCGGCGGAATATATCTTTGGTAAACTGCTCGCTCTCGAAGTGCCCGATGTCGATTAGCGGTATAGTGTCCGCCCAGTCGGTGAAGTCGTGGTGGCGGAAGTCGGCAGAGATGAAAGCATCGGCTCCGTGCTCTATGGCATCAGGGATACATTCCGCACCTGCTCCGCCTACAAAGGCGATGCGTTGCACTATCTGCTCTACATCTCTGCTCGCGCCTAATGTATATCTGATGTAAGGCTGTTTAAATACCGTTGAAAGGGTGTTTAAAAGGTGCTTAAATGATATTTTAGCGGGTAGGTTTCCGATTACCCCTAATCCTGTTTCAGCACCGTAGGGCGAGAGGATAGTACGGTTTTGCAAACCTATAAGCGAGGCGGCGTAGCCGCTAACACCGTCGGGTTGCATATCCATCGCGGTATGCGATGAATATACGGCAATGCCGTGGCGTATCGCCGTTTCGGTGATACGCTGCTGGGGTGAATGACCTTGTAATGTCTTCAATCCGTGGAAAAAAAGCGGGTGGTGAGAAATGATGAGTTGAGAATGACGCTCTATTGCTTCGCGTAATATGTCCTCTGTAACATCTGTTGAGAGAAGAACAGATGTCACGTCATCATCGAGATGGCCAATCTGCAACCCGGAGTTGTCCCACTCGCACTGCGCGGACAGGGGGGCAGCAGATTCTATAATATCAATAATATCTCTAAGTAGCAAAAACCGATTATTAAAAGTACTAAGGGTTTATGTACAATGTACGAAGGATGTAAGCTATTTAAATCGTAAATAAATCGTAAATAAATCGTAAATACTTCGTACTTAATTTTTATTCCTCTTTCTTTTCTTCGGGTTGGAAGGTAGTGAATCCGGCTGCGAGCAGGATATTGTACCAAGTTGCCAATTTGCGAATATCGGACGGATAGACGCGATCGCGGTCGTAGTCAGGCAAGATAAGCGCAAACCACTCTGCGAGAGCCTTATTATCGGCTTTCTTGATGTCCCACGCTAAGGGTTTTCCCTCTTCTTTTTTGTAAACGCCTTCGAGGACCTCCCATAGTTTGGCATCATCGCCGGTGGTGAACATAGATATATCTTGCAGGCTGACAATCTTATCGCGGGCGTATGTGGGCATACGCTTGCCGTCTTGCAACGATTCAACGATGAGCATATTATTGCCGCGGCTGACCAACTTGAATAATCCGGGCTTACCGGATATCGAAAGAATATCTTTTAGCATAATTTATTTTAGGTTGAAAGGTATAGTTAAAGTACTAAGTGACCAAGTACTAAGTGACTAAGTGTTGCAAAGTTATAACATTTTTTTTTATTATGCAAGGAAAAACTAAATAAGATATCGTTTTCTAAGCAGTTTTATGTCGTTGTCTTGCAGGAACAGTTGTTCTTTGAGATATTGGTGCATAGAGCCGTATTCTCTGTCGATAAGGTTAAGTGTTCGGCGGAAATTATTAGTGCTGACCCCCATAAAGGCGCGTATCACCTCTTTCTCGTTCTCTCCTCCGCCTCGTTCATCAACAGCCTTACAAAGTCTGCCGACGACTTCGGTATAGGCCATATTTGAGAGGTCAAAATCGGCAATAATAGCGTCTCTCTTCACGCCGAGTGCTGACAATAGGAACGCAGCCCCCCAGCCGGTGCGGTCTTTACCCTGAAAGCAGTGCCATAACACGCCCCCGTCTTCGGTTTCGATGATAAGGCGCAGGAAAGTGGCATATTGCAGTTGCGAGTACTCGCTGCGGATAAGCGAAGGGTACATATCTGCTGCCATCTCTTGCACCTCAGGGTAGAATGAATAGCCTACGATATGCGTTTCGAGGTCGAGAAAAGCCTCTTGGGGGATAGCCTTGCCTGTGGTGCGCTCCTCGCTCATGTCAATAGTAGGCAGCAAGTGGTGTATGCAACCCTCTATCTCGCGGTCGGGCAAGAACTGCGCCTCGCCAAGCGAACGGAAATCGAAGATACGCCTTAGGCGATATTCGTTTTGCAGGCGAGTTATATCATTATCGGTGGCATCGTGCAGATGAGCAGTGCGAAGCAGTCTCCCGCTTCTCACTCTTTTCCCCTCTGCCCCTAACATACCCCCAAGGTCACGGGCATTGATAATATTATCAAAAAGTACTTCCATTTATGCTTGGTACTTGGTCACTTAGTCACTTCTGAGAGACGGTGAAAAACACCGTCTCTACCGTACTTGGTACGTCGTCACTTCTGAGAGACGGTGAAAAACACCGTCTCTACCGCACTTGGTACTTGGCAAATACGACCTCTATAAGTCCGATGAATTCCTTATAGGCGAATGTGTGGCTGAGGTCGCTGAGTGAGGCGGCAAGTGAGCGGTAGTGCCACTCATGCGAGGCTTTGTCGGTAACATGGAAGATGCTCCATAGGTCATCCCCCTTTTGCATATAGTCGCGGTAGATAGCTCGCATATTAGATAGTTTGTCGCCCATCGCCACTATCTTAGCATCGTATGCGGCGGCTGCGAGGCGGTCTATGGCGGCTTGTTTGCGGTCGTGCCAACTGTCGGCTTCGCTGACGCCTTCGGTGAACCGGTCACTCTCGGCGTAAACGAGGTCGGCTATGCGGTCGCCGAACTCACGGCGGATATCCGAGACGGTAACATCGGTATCCTCGATTGTATCGTGCAGGGCGGCGGCAGCAAGCAGTTCTTGATCGGGAGTGATGGTGGCGACTATCTCCACGGCTTCCAACGGATGAACTATATACGGGAAACCTTTACCACGACGCTCGGTATTGTGGTGAGCATTGACTGCGAAGATAATAGCGCGGTCCAGTATGTCAGTATCAAGAAATTTATTCATAATCAGTGCAATATTCACCTTAATTTAATAAATAGTGGAGAACGTCTGAGAACGTTCCGGTAGTGGAGAACGTCTGAGAACCTCCGAGCTCACGCTCGGAGCAGGGGACGAAACGCTCGGAGCAGGGGACGAAACGCTCGGAGGCGTTGTCCACTATCGTCTGAGAACGTTCAGACTTAGAGTATTGTGCCTTCGAGCATAGCGCGGAATTGTGGCATAGGGCAGTGGGTGTCGCGCTCTATTATAAGGGTCTTCAGGCCGGCGTAGATGCGGACGGTTTTCTCTACTTCGGCGAGGTCAGACTGAGGACCGAATTCCTTAATCGGGCAAGCGGGTGAGAGGAAATATTCTGCGGCAAAGGCGTCCCAGAAGCGGCGTGCGGTGGCGTTGGACATGTGGTTAATCTCCTGTGTCCAGGCTTCATCGTTGAGGCAGCAGCATAGATACACCATTCCAAGGTCGAAGAGCGGATAACCGTAGCAGAAATCACCGAGGTCGATGAAATATTTGCGATGTACGGATGATTTGTCTGTCACGAAGATACCGTTTCCGAACTGCAGGTCGCCGTGTATGGCTGTGTCGGTGTCGGGAGCGGCAGCAATGAAGTCGCGAATCTTCTGCTTCTGCTCTGCGCTGAAGTAGGGGTTGGCATCGAGCATATTGTAAAGGCGGACCTTCACATTCTCGAACTGCGTGGTGTCGATATGGGTATTATGCAGACGAAGGCACATCTCGGCGAACTCACGGGCATAGTCCTCTGTGTGTTCGGGGTCATCGCCGCAGGCGCGAGAGTACGACTTCTTACCATCGATGCGGCGGAAGCGAATGCCTACTTGCTTGCCGTCAGTCACAAGGTCACCGGGTTCGGGCGTCGGGATACCGATGTTATAAACCTTTTGCGCTAACTCTAATTCTTTCTCCGCAGCCTCGAAGTTGCGAAAATAGAGTTTGAGCATAATAGAGGGGTCGGTCTTGTGGTTATAACTCGCACCGTTGGCACCTTCGCCCGTGCGGATATAATCGTTGAGGTCAATAAGAAGCGGTTCCATAATCAAATTAACTCAAATAGACTGATAAAACCGGTCATCATAAAGACTTGGCGGATATCCTGATTGATATTGCGTATCTGCAGTTTACCGCTTTTGGACGCTACCTCTTTGCGAAGTGAGAGGAAGAGGCGAAGGCCTGACGAGGATATATATTCGAGGTCGGAGCAGTCAACAATGATATGCTCGGCGGCTTTCTCTCCGAGTTTAGCGAAGTCGGGTGCTACCTCAACGGCTGCGGCAGTGTCTAACCTGCCTTGAAGTTTAGCAACTACGGGGGTTGCATTTTCGATGATTACTTTCATATTCGTTTTGTTAGAGTTAATATATTCTTATTATCTTTTCTTTCGTAGCGGATGTCGTCCATTATCTGCCTTACGAGGTGAATACCTAATCCGCCTATGGGTCGCTCTTCGGCAGAGAGAGTGAGGTCCGGCTCTTTTTGCAGGGTAGGGTCGAACGCTTTGCCGGAGTCTTCAATAGTGAAGACAACCTGCTTTTTTGCCTTCTCTGCCGTTATTTCCACTGCTCCCGATTTCCCTTCGGGGTAGGCATAGAGCATCACATTGCTGACAGCCTCTTCGAGGGCGAGATTGATTGTCATATTCAGTTCGTCAGGCAGTCCGATAGAGTCTAACCATTCGGCAAGTGTAGGTATCTGCTTGATATCGTTGCGCATAGTAAGGCGGGAAGTCTGAATATCGTTATTTCCGTTATCATCTGCTTTCGACTGACGATTACCTATCCAAATGATAGAGAGCATAGTCAGGTCATCGCTTTGTTCGGCACTACCGACGAAGGTATGCACTGCACTCTGCATATCTGTCAGCTGCTCTTTTGCCTCCGCTTCACTCTTCCAATTGGCAATAGCAGTCATCATCCTCTCTTCTCCGAAGAGTTGGTGAGCACTGTTCTCTGCTTCGGTCAGGCCATCGGTGTAGAGAAACAGTTCATCGCCCACGGTTAGGGTCGTTTGTTCAGATATGAACTTGTAACCTGAAAGAACACCGAGCGGTATATTAGGCTGACAGGATAACTCTTTCGCTATATGCTTATTGTGTTCAATGACGACGGGTACGTTATGTCCTGCGTTGCAGTAGTCTAAGGTACCGCTATTAAGGTCGAATACACCGAGGAAGAAGGTAACGAACATACTCTGTTCGTTCATCTCTGACATTGCCTCGTTCATTGCTATTACTATCGTTGCAGCGTCATCTTGGTGAGCCGATACGGTGCGGAAGAGCGAGCGTGTTACAGCCATGACGAGAGAGGCCGGCACCCCCTTACCACTGACATCTCCTATGCAGAAGAGCAGTTTCTCATCGCGTACATAGAAGTCGTAGAGGTCGCCACCCACTTCTTTGGCGGGGATGATAATGCCGTACATATTCAGGTCCTCGCGGTCGGGGTACGGCGGGAAAGTCTTTGGTAGCATCGACATCTGTATGTTTCGGGCTATCTGCAGTTCGTTTTCGATGCGCTGTTTGCTCTCTTCAACATTGACGAGGTTGATGATATTTTTCGCTGAGCGGTAGATGATAAGAGCGAGCATCACGAGTCCGAGTAGCATCAGTATTGTAACGATACCGCCTAATCGGCGCAAGCGTCCGTATAGTTCGTTATCGGGGATAAGCACGCTCAGTTGCCAACCTTGTGTACCCACCTCTTCGCGGAAAGTGTGGTATTTATTACCTTTGATAGTGTCAGGCGACGGAAGCAGTTCTTTGCCGTCGGAAGAGGTAACGGTATATGAGCATTGAGGATACTGCTTCATATACTCAACGATGAAGTTAAGTTGAGCGGTTTCTGTACTATCCGACAGAGCATCTACGCGAAGGTCAATACCTTTTAGCTCTGCCTGCATCACTTGCTCGGAGGCGATCTTGATAACATGCTCTGTGTAGTAGTATTGCAGCACTGCCGTCGTCTCAAGAACAACAGCGGCAACAATCATAATAATCAATCCTGATTTTGAGCGTTTTTTTCTGAAAAAATCTTTATCCATATATTATTTTGGTTATTTTATATTTAGTTGCTCAGCCGCCTCCACTATTAAGAAAGTCGATGGTAGAGAAGGTCTTTTCGACCGTCTCTCAAAGAAGTCGAAAGTCTGAACGCTCGGAGGCGTTC
>CAKZZM010000193.1 GCA_937885465.1 uncultured Bacteroidales bacterium | reverse complement strand
TAGAGTCAAAGAATAAAGCGACTATTTCCCACCTATCAACGCGGAGCGTCTCTTTATCCACCAAAGAGATACATGCAATGGATAGTGCACTCATACCAAGCAGTAAGGCGACAGGTACCCACTTGTGAATCTGTGGTTTATAGTATAGATACACGACCAACCCAAGAGCCATAAGCCATACAAGTAAACTTGCACACGCCATAGCAACAGAGGCACGGGCAAGATACTTGTACAGAAAAAGTAGATTTGTAATAGCTACTAATCCGAGAGCAATGGGTTTATAGGGAGACATAACTTTGTGGTGTATCAGTGTGAGGACTCGTCGCGGTTTCTTTGCGGTTAGGGCACGAACGTTCGGAGACGTTCTCCACTATTCGGTAAAATATGAGGTGGTAGAGACGGTGAAAAACACCGTCTCTACCATAAGTGATAAGCCGAGAAGAACTCGGGGCGGTGGAAGTCAGGAGCAGGCGTTGCAATAGGTGCCCAAGAGAGATAATAAGGCTCTTTCGCGTTATCTGCGCAGGCGTAAAAGTTGCACAATAGCGTCTTCGGCAGAACACTTCCCTCTTTCCGCCACTGCTTCTCCGATACTCCCGAAAGCAGATAGAACGGGATATCCATACCTACCTCCCACTCCTGCTCAAAAGCCTCATGGAAAGGTGTGGTAAACCGTTCGGCAAGAGGTGCGTAACGAAGTATCCGGTGCATCTTATCAAGCGATAATATCTCTACGTTTTTATCTCGCCCCTCGCGGCGGGCAGCAGTCATCGCACCTATACAGTTAATCTCAAAATTTAAATAAAAAGCCTGCTCCGGCAAGCGGCAGAAGAACTCAACGCATGAGTCGCACCACACCTTAGAATGATCTTCATTAGAGGCTGCGAGCAACTCCTTTCCCTTAACCTTATAACGCAACCTCAGATACTCGGCATCATTCCGTATCGCAACCGATACCCGTGGCATCGCAGGATACTGCTCACGCCAATTATTACATGCAATATTCAACATAAATTTCAAATAAACGTTCTCAGACGTTATCACAAAGTACCGCTTGCGCTATGTACAATGTACAATGTACGAAGGATGTAAAGTTAAAATTACATAATTTTTCTCACATTTTTCGTTTCGGGCATCCTTTCCGTTTTCGATTTTTTAATTTCTTTTGCATTTTCTTGCATAATTACATATTTTTGCGTAATTTTGCGAGGTGAAACGTTTTCTATATTTTATATTATTAATATCTCTACTCTTTGTTTCCTGCAACGAGCAACTGACGAATGACCCCTCTCAAACGATAGTCTTTTCAGAAGACACAATATTTTTTGACACCGTTTTCACCACACACGGCAGTGCCACTCGTCGCGTTGTACTCCGTAATCCCAACCCCAAGGCGGTGATGATACACAGCGTCAGACTGAGGGACGGCAACAATTTTATTCTTAATTTCGACGGCGAGCAAAATCTCTCACTCATCAAAGATATATCTTTAGCAGGCGGCGACAGTCTGTATCTCTTCATCCGCGCCGATATTGACCCCACTCTACAAGATGCGCCGCTCTTCATTGAAGACAAGATACTCGTAGAGGTTGGAGATCACACAGGGCAACTCGTCTTGCAAGCCTACGGTTGGGATATCACTATTCTGCAAGAGCATACTATAAGGCAAAACACCACTTTCTCTGCCACAAAGCCATACCTTATTCGCGGTTACCTGCTTATTCAAGACGGCGTTACTCTCACCCTGCCTGCCGGCTGCCATATCTATCTGCACGACACGGCACAAATAGCCTGCTACGGCGGACTTATTTCACACGGCTCATTGGAACAACCCGTTCGGATACAAAGCGACCGATTAGACGACATCTTCGAAGATATACCATACCTCTATGTCGGAGGCAGATGGGACGGCATTTACCTCGTAGAGCCGGACACCGCCTCATTTGACTATACCGAGATCCTTTCCGGAAACATAGGTATCTACCTAATAGGCAGCAATAAAGAACGGCTGACAATCACTAACTCTCGCATTCATAATCATAATCTCTATGGCGTGGTGGTGCAAGATGCTGATGCCCTTATCGCGAACTCCGAGATCTCAAACTGCGCGGGCTACTGCCTCTATCTCTCCGGCGGGACGCACGAGATTATTCACACTACCATCGCCTCGTATTTTAACAACACCCGCTACGCTGTGCAGACCACAACGCGCGTTGATAGTATCTCCCCGCTCTATATCAATAACCTTTCTAAGCGCCATCACACTGAGTTGCGACTGCTTAACTCCATTGTCGCAGGAGCGCAACATAACTGCATCGCCATTGCCACACCCTTACCGCAATACTACACGGCAGAACTTGCATACTCATATCTTCAAACCGACACTCTCCCCTCCTCCATTGCCCACCACAACACCTACCCTCACCCCTATAACTATTCGACAAGAGGGGCAAACAGAGATACTATCTTCGTCCACTCCTACTATTCAGACAGAAATGAATATTACGATTTCCGCCTCGACTCTCTCTCCCCTGCCCGCGACATTGCCGACAGCCTTACCGCCCTTCGTTTCCCGCTTGACCGGCTCGGCAACGACCGCTTTGCTGACGGCAAACCCGACGCAGGCTGCTATGAAAGACGCTGATGAAAGTTGAAAGTTACAGTTGAAAGTTCCTTCGTACATCGTAAATCTATCCTTCGTATATAATATGGTTTCTCTTAATCAACTATTTTTTCAATACACCGGAGTGATGCCACAGAGCGTTGAGCAACTATCAGCCTCAGGCAGCAACAGACGCTACTTCAGATTAACTTCCGACGACCAAATAAAAGATGGTCAGGCTATCCGTGGCATAAGCCTTATAGGCGTGCAAGGCACATGCGAAGAGGAGAACCACGCCTTTCTATATATGGCGAAGCATTTTTTCGAGCAAGGCCTCAATGTGCCTAAGGTCGTAGCACAATCGGACGACGAGATGCTTTATCTGCAAGAAGACCTTGGCGACACTATGCTCTTCGACTATATAGCTGATGGACGGAAGACGGGCGTTTTTCATGAGAGCGAAAAGCAGATGCTACGCAAGACTATGCGTGCCTTAGTCCGCTTTCAAGTTGTGGGCGGTAGGAATTTCGACTACGGACAGTGTTACCCGCAACCCGAATTCAACCTCAGATCTATCAATTGGGACCTCAACTATTTCAAATACTGCTTTCTTAAAGCCACAGGACTGGAGTTTCAAGAAGACAAATTGGAGTCGGACTTCGAGCGACTTGCATTCGTACTCCTTCAGCACCGCACCAACACCTTTATGTATCGCGATTTTCAGTCGCGCAATGTGATGATACATAATGGCGAACCTTATTTTATAGATTTTCAAGGCGGTAGGCGAGGTCCTATTTACTACGATGTAGCCTCGTTCCTGTGGCAGGCTAAGGCTCAATATCACCAAGACCTGAGAAACGAACTGATAGAAGAGTACCTTGACGAACTCTCTAAATATATGCCGGTTGATCACACCGAGTTTCACGAGACACTGCGCCATTTTGTACTCTTCCGTACTATGCAAGTGCTCGGTGCTTACGGTTTCCGCGGATACTTCGAGAAGAAACCGCATTTCCTGCAATCTATCCCATTTGCTATTGAGAACCTGAGGCAAATTCTTAAAGACTGCACGGAAGATTACCCGTATCTTATCGAGGTGCTGCATCAGATGACGGAGATGAAGCAGTTCAAAGAGATTAGTATTCGCAAACCGCTTGTCGTCAAAGTGTTCTCGTTCTCCTACAAGAAAGGTATTCCTGCCGATGAGTCGGGCAACGGCGGCGGCTTCGTCTTCGACTGCCGAGCCGTCAATAACCCGGGCAAATACGAGAAATATAAATATATTACAGGTTTAGAAGAACCCGTTATCAAATTCCTTGAAGACGACGGCGAGATATTTCCCTTCCTCGAAGCCGCCTATTCGCTTGTAGATGCCTCCGTCAAACGATATATCGACCGCGGCTTTCAGAACCTTATGGTGTCATTCGGCTGCACGGGCGGGCAACATCGCTCAGTATATGCCGCAGAAAAGATGGCAAAGCACTTGAACGACAAATTCGGCATTGAGGTACAACTTATCCACCGCGAGCAAAATATCGAAAGCATATTGAAGAGCACAAAATAACATGAATTATCCACAAGCCACAGCCAAGAACCTCGGCATATCCGTTGCCGTCTATTCAGTACTACTGCTTCTATTATGGTTAGCAGAGATGCTCATTCCTGCACTTCAAGGGCGGCTGCTGCATTTCGACGATGCTGCCTGGTGCGTTGGTATCCCTACAAGTATCGTCGGCGTTTGCTATATCCTTACAGTCCGCGACCCGAAGAACTACACGGGTTTCTATGCAGCCATACTTATGAGTCTTCTGATAAGCGTGCAATATCTGCTGCAAAAGAACTACGATCTCGTTGCTGCCACCCTGCTCATCAGTCTCCCATTGCAAATCAAGGCATTGATACAATGGAAAAAAGGCAAAGGCAAAACAAAAGAAGTGGAGAACGTCTCCGAACGTTTCGTCCCCTGCTCCGAGCGTTTCGTCCCCTGCTCCGAGCGTGAGCTCGGAGGTTCCCCCGAACATTCAGACTTAGAATCAACCCCCACATTCCTTTCGCCGAAAGCCAAACTTATTACTCTGCTCGTTTTCATCGCTATTTGCGCCTTAGACTACCTGCAAATAACCTATATTAGCAATACCGACAGCAGCGTGATGCTCAAGATTTTCTCGTCAATGCTGTTTGCCTCGCAGATAGTGGCAAACTTCTGGATTATCTACCGCAAGATTGATAATTGGTACTATTGGCTCTTGTACTCAGTAGCAGGTTTAGTCTTCTTCGCACTTATCGGTAACGCCTTCTCTGTTGTCCTCTTCTGTTTCTTCCTCGTGGTAAACACGATGGCGTGCAAATCATGGGTCACATACGCTAAAAAAGTCTGAAATGAATATAAATATATCATCATATAATGCTATTATTTGTGATTTGGACGGCACTCTCTACGACAAGCGCAATATAGTCAGGTATCTGCTGATTGGGGAACGCTACCGTCTCAACTTTTTGGCGAGTGAGCGCAAAGCGAGAGCAAAACTTAAAGGCAAATGGTTTGGCACTCAAGAAGCCTTCTATAATGCCTATTTCAAGGAAATGGCAAATGAATATCTTCTGAGCGAAGAGGCAGCACGGACATGGTACTTCTCTAATTATATGCCCCTTATGGCAGAGGTGCTGAAAAAGCACTATACTCACCGCGAATGGGTTCCGCAGTTGATTACCGACTGCCATAATAACAACATTCCTATCGTCGTCTATTCTGACTACGATTTTGTAGAGGAGAAACTGAGGGCAATAGACCTTAACCCCGCAGATTTCGACCTCGTCATTGCCGCTTCCGAACTCGGCGGACTCAAGCCCTGCCGAGAAGCAGCACAAAAACTGATTGACCGCTTATCAAAAATATTCGAAAGCAAAGAAAAACCTATTGCAGGCGAGCCGCCTGCGCTCATACATCTTGAACCGAATAATATTCTTTTCATCGGCGACCGCGATGACACCGACGGTAAATCGGCAGAAGCCGTTGGTGCTAAATTTTATAAAGTTTAAGAACAACCGCTCGATATTTAATTTACTCACTTTTAATTCCAGGATATGAAAAACTTTGAAGTAGAACCCGGCACATACGTACCTGACACAGGTTTGACCTATTCGGAAACAGACCCGTATGTAAGAATGTATCAACCAACATACGACCGCGTTGTCAAAGTGGACGAGAATTTTCCCTTCTGCGATGATTCGCTTCGTTACCGATTTCTCAATTACATCTCCTACGGTTTTATACTCTATTTCTCACTCGGCATTTGGCTTCGTCTCAGCACGGGTCTGCGTTTCAAAGGGCGCGAGAATTTGAAGAAATACAAGGATGTACTCAAAGGCGGATACATAACTATTGCTAACCACACATTGCCGCACGACTGCGAATCGGTGTTGCTCGCCGTGGGTGCCGACCATACAACCCGTATCCCGATGTTTCAAAAGAATTTCGAGACAAAGAACCATTTCTTTTTACGCGTCGTAGGCGGAGTACCTATCCCGCCTGCAGAAGAAGGACTGTCGGCGATGAAGAAATTCAACGCTGCCTTCGACGAGTTCCATCGTCGCGGTTGGTCGTTCCATATTTTCCCGGAGATGGCAAAATGGCCGTATTACACCCCGCTCCGCCCGTTCCAAAAAGGGGCGTTTACCATGTCATACAAATATGGTATGCCGATACTGCCTTGCGCCCTCACCTACCGCCCGCGAACAGGTATCTACCGACTCTTCGGAAAGAAAAACGAGCCGCTCGTTACCTGCGAAATAGGCGAACCGATAGTACCCGACACTACCAAACCGCGCAAAGAGGAGGTGGAAACTTTGCGCCAAACGGCATTCAACGCCATGCTCAAAATGATGCATATAAAGAAAAACCCGTGGCCTGCCGTGCCGGATAATGAATAATTTTTTCATTTTCTTCTTGCACATATCGGGAAAAAGCACTAACTTTGCAACGACAAGTTAAATTAGTGGAGAACGTCTCCGACTTTAGTCGGCATACAATGCCGACTTTTATAAAGACGAGAGATATAAGTGAAGT
>CAKZZM010000192.1 GCA_937885465.1 uncultured Bacteroidales bacterium | reverse complement strand
TGGGTGGAATGTGGGGCTCGAACCCACGACACTCGGAACCACAATCCGATGCTCTACCAACTGAGCTAAGACCACCATATAACTTTCCTGAGTTTATTTTGTAAGCTGAATTTAATGAAGCTTGCATTTTTTATCTGATAATCTTGTATCTCTCAGAAAAGCGACTGCAAAGGTACTGCTTTTTTTTAATATGCCCAAATTTTTATTGAAAAAAAATCAGAATATTGTTTTTTTTCTACATTCGCAATAAGTTATGCTATGTACGGTATAATTTTTGTTACCATTAATGTTGTGAATATATGTCATTGTAAATTATTCTAATTTTTTTAGATATGGTTGATTTAGAGTATGTAAAGTCGAATATTAGGGAAGGTTGGCAACTCAATCCTAATGAGAAAGTAGTAGCCGGTATCATCAAGGGTATTAATCGTAATAATGGCGATTGTCCTTGTAAAAATGATGCAGAGGAGTTGCATTGTCCTTGCAGTAATTATCGTTTGCACGATAAATGTTGCTGTACATTGTATGTGAAAATTCAGTAGCCTATGTGTAGCTATTTCCACTTAGAACGTTCGGAGACGTTCTCCACTTTCTGTCGCACTCGTTCGCAATTGTTCAGTGTGCGTCCTCTTATTTCTCTTTTTTGTCTGCTGTTGTCTGTTGTGGCGATGCAAGCGGAGCAAATGGTTTTGACGGTGTCGGCATATAATGCGGTATCGGCTGATGGCGATGTGCCCGAAGATGCCGTAATTGACTATTTTCAATATCAGAGTACTCACTACAAAGAAAGACTGTGTGCAGGCGATACGGCGGTGTTAACTATTGACGATATGCCGGCGGGTAGAATTGAAAAGGTAACGCTGTCAATGAAGTCGAATAGTCAGGGCGGTGCAGGATATTTGCAGATGGCAGCAGGCGGCAGGCAGGTATGGGAAATAGAGGAAAATGGTTTTAACGATGTTGCATGGAACGGAAGTTATAGTACCAATTATGTTGATATTGAAAAGACTTTTGATGAAGTCGTATCAACCGATGAAATTCGATTAACCATAGTTGCAACTCAGAATTCGCTATATATTCACTCATTTACTATTGATTATGTGTTAGCGTCGGGCTCTGTATATACAGTAAGTTTTGATACTCATAGCGCAGAGCGTTGTCGTCCGAGGCACGAGTCTGAGGTGGGGGGTGGCGTTATTCTGCCTCAGATAGGCGACCCCGGTGCGGGATGGTTCTTCCTCGGATGGACAGAGCGGCCGCAGACGCTCCTATCTGTTTGTCCGCCGTATAGATCAGTAGGCGATAGGTATTATCCGCAGTCGGATATTACTCTTCACGCTTTATATACGACTGATTCTATCCGCATGGATGGAATACCGCAGCAAACCAATTTCGTAAGTGGTGAATATGCTCTTGTGTCGGAATCAAAAAGTGTGATGATTAATGAAGGGATGTTGAACTCAAAAAATAGTTATCGTCTTCCGTTAGAATCATGCTCATTAATAAATGGTGGAAGCAGATGGTTTTTGGACGTAACAACGATACCCTCATCATGCAGGTATTTCATAAGTTTCGAGTCTGACAGTCTTACCATTCAGCATGTTGAAACAGATCTCAGTATAGGCTATAATAAAGCACAGTCTCGCCTTGAAAACAATAATCAGAAATGGGCATGGCATGAGTTGGAAGACCACTCGCTCTTTATTCATTACGGCTACGTCGAGGATGAAAATGGTGTAGGCCGTGGCTATGCTTTTACTGTTTATCCAAATGACTCCGGTGTATATCAAGCGCGCCTTCGGTATGTTAAAAGTGCAACAGCGGCTTCTCTAATGCTGTTCCCCGTAATGGAAATAGGGCAAGATAATATTTTCTACTCGTCAACACCTGCTATGTCGGAGACGAAAGAATTGCAGGTAATGTTTATAAATTGGGATGAGCCGGTGTCAGTATATTATATAGACGGGAGTTTACTCACCTCGGGGGTTCTTCGAAAAGATATGCTTCCGCAGGGAGTGTGGATAGTAAGGCAAGGTAAGGCAATACAAAAGATAATAAAATAGAAGATAATATGTATTCAGATCCGAAAGAGTGCATTTATTGCACCAAGCATGATGCCCGTGAGGCTATTATGTTACCGATATGTGACTTGCGAGTCAGTAGGGCATTCTTATTCAAAGAGCAGACCTATCGCGGCAGATGTTTGGTCGCGTATAAGGGGCATGTTAATGACCTCAATGAGTTGTCGGCAGAGGAGAGAAATGCTTTCATGGACGATGTGACGACAGTAACAAGAGCAATGCAGAAAGTGTTTAATCCAGAGAAGATTAACTACGGCGCGTATAGCGACAAACTGAGCCATCTGCATTTCCATCTTGCCCCTAAGTATGTTGACGGTCCGGACTATGGCGGCACTTTCCAAATGAACCCGGGCAAGGTGTATCTTACTGATGCAGAATACAAGGAGATAATTGATAAATTAAATAATGAAATCGCGCATCAATGAGCGCAATTACCGGAACGTTCGGAGACGTTCTCCACTACCAAAACGTTCGGAGACGTTCTCCACTACCAAAACGTTCGGAGACGTTCTCCACTATTGAATATTTTTTATTATGACGAAAAAAGGTAAAGTAATCACAATCAGTTCAGTTGTGGCGGTACTTGTGTTAGTACTCGCAGGTTGGTTGTATTTTAAGTTTTGGTTTACATACGCTGAGGGAACAGACTCAGGTGAGTTAAACTACTTTTCCCGCCAGGGCGTTATTTTCAAGACTTACGAGGGTAAGATAATACAGAGCGGATTGAAACGTACTGCTGCTGCGCAGGGCGGGGTGCAGTCGAACGAATTCCGCTTTTCCGTAAGTGACGCGCAGTTGGCAGACTCGCTGATGCACTGCACAGGTAAGACCATTGAGGTTCATTATAAGAAGTATAATGGTGCATTGCCGTGGCGTGGTGAGAGTGTGTTCGTTGTGGACAGTATTTGGTCCGTACAAAAGTAGCGTTATGTTGCAAGATAATATGATAAGATACTTGGAGGATGCGGTTCGCTTGCATTGGTCGTGTCCTGCAATGTCTGATTATGGTCACGAGAAGGTCTATACCTACGGTGATGTAGCGGAAAGGGTGGAGAAGATCCACCTTTTGTTGCGTCAATGCGGTATAGAAAAAGGTGATTGCATTGCGCTGATAGGCAGAAACAGCAGTAACTGGGCTATGGCATATATAGGTATTATGACGTACGGTGCTGTAGTTGTGCCTATTTTGCAAGATTTTAAGCCGACGGATGTAACGCATATCATAAACCACTCAGGTTCGCGCTTGCTCTTTGCCGGTGATGCCTTTTGGGAAACACTTGATATGCATGAGATGCCGGAGTTGATGGCGGCCATCTCGCTTAACTCGTTTCAGCCTCTTGCCGTGCAGAATTGTTCCTTATCAGAAAAGGAGATAAAAGAACGAGAGAAGGAGATAAGGGCGTTAGAGAGAGCAGCAAGAAGGGCACAGAAGAAAAATAAAGACAAGGAAACTATTGCTGAATTAGATATTCCTATAGATGTGCCGACTGTTAAACCTGTTATCAACGAGAAAGAGATTGAGGCTCAAACAATAGATAGTCTTTTCAAAGAGAAATACGGAGAGTCGTTTCATAAGGATATGGTTCGCTATGACTATCGTGATAACAGCGAGGTTGGCTCAATCAACTACACTTCCGGTACAACGGGCTTCTCTAAAGGAGTGGTTACGCCTCTTAATGCCTTAGCAGCAGTAGTGAATTTCGGGTTGAGTACCAAAATAAGTTATCAGGGGAGTCGTTTCCTTAGTTTCCTGCCTCTTGCTCATGCTTACGGCTGTGCTTTCGATTTTCTCTGCGGTTTTTGCGCCGGCGGCTACACATGCTATTATGGCAGACCATTGTCGGCAAATATTTTGATGAAGGCTTTTTCAGAGATAAAGCCGACAACAATATTCACAGTGCCTCTTATTATCGAGAAGATATATAAAAAGATTATTCTTCCTGTTTTGAATGATCGTCGCAAGAGTTGGGTGTTTGCAGTGCCGGGTTTGTCGGAAGCGATGCTTATGTCAATCAAAAAAAAGCTAATAAGCGCTTTCGGTGGCGAGTTTACGCAGATTATCATCGGTGGTGCACCTATTAACTCAGAGGTTGAGGCTTTTTTTTGTAGGATACACTTCCCTCTCACCGTTGGTTACGGAATGACGGAGTGTGCTCCACTAATCTCTTTCTCGCAGTTTGATGAGTTTATACCCATGTCTTGCGGTAAGGTTCTGCCACTGATGGAGGTTCGTGTGAGCAATGCTAATGAGAACGGGGTGGGAGAGTTAGAAGTGAGAGGCGAGAATGTAATGCTCGGTTATTATCATAACGATGAGGCTACTGCCGCCACCTTCACCGAAGATGGCTGGCTAAAGACGGGCGACCTCGGACAGCTGATTGATGGAGTGGTATATATAAAAGGTCGCAACAAGACTATGCTGCTCGGCCCGTCAGGGCAAAATATCTATCCCGAAGAGTTGGAAGAGAAATTAGATAATATGCCTTACATCGCAGAGTCGATTGTGATGCAGCAAAACGACCAACTGATAGCCCTTGTCTATCCCGATATGGAAGCGGTGGACACCTTGCATATTACTAACGAACAACTGCACGAGATGCTGGAGCAGAACAGGAAAGAGGTGAATGCGCAGTTGGCATCGTATGAGCAGATAAGCAAGATTAAGATTTACCCTCACGAGTTTGAGAAGACGCCTAAAAAATCAATTAAGCGTTATCTTTATACGCCCAATATGGGTGATTGAGCGGTATTTACCGATGCTATTGTTAGTGAGAGTGTCAGCAATGGCATCATTCGCAATGTGGATATAGTGTTTACATCGCTCTTGCAACGCTGTTTAAATGTCGTTTAAATGTCGTTTAAATGCCGTTTAAAATCATAAAATGCGTAAAAGGTTCGTGAAAATTAATTTTTTTTTGCTTTTTTTTGCAAATTTTGTATGTATATAAAAAAAAAGTAGTAATTTTGTTGTCGGTTTTTGATATGGATAAGTACAATTTATTGCTGATGCATAACAGATAACCAAATAAATGTTTAATTAAACAATTTACAATCATGAAAAAAGTACTTATGATTTTGGCTGTTGCTGCTTGTGTTGTTGCTTGCGGCAAGAAGGCTGATGACAAGAAAGCTTGCTGCGAAGAGCAGGCTGCTCCTGTAGAGGAAGTTGTAGTAGAGGAAGTTGCTGAAGAGGCTGCTCCTGCTGAGGAGGTTGTCGTAGAGGAGGCTGTTGAAGAGGCTGTTGAGGTTGCTGAATAATCGACATCTCTACAAACAAAAAATCCGCTCCCAAGGTGGCGGATTTTTTTTTGAATACTATTAATCCCAAAACGGTCATTAGACCATTTTGCGCTTACAAGGCTTTCTTTTAGTCATCTTTTTTACCGCTTTTCAGTTACAATGGAACCCCATTGCGCCATCAAACCGGCAAAAAATCTAATCAAAAATAAAACCATAATCATCAAAACGCTAATGACCGTTTCGGGTTAATGTGGTAGTGAGGCCGTTTATTATGAATCTCTGTATAGATCAAGGGAATAGTAGGACTAAGGTCGCCATCTTTGCCGATGACGGCAGGTTAGTGAACCATTTTATCTATAAGGCGTTCTTCTCTAACGAGGTGGAGAAATTATGCGATTTGTACTCGGTGGAGAATAGTATCTTGTCATCTGTGGTGAATATAGAGCCTGCTGTAATCAATGTTCTTCATCGAAGAACGAATTTTTTTGTAGTCTTTGACCATAACACTCCCGTACCGATAAGTAATTGTTATGATACCCCTTATACCTTAGGTCAAGATCGGTTGGCAGCAGCAGTTGGCGCAAATTACTTGCAGCCGGACGAGAATTTGCTGATTATTGACTCTGGCTCTGCCATTACTTACGATTTTGTATCGGCGGATAATTCTTATATGGGCGGCAATATTGCTCCCGGAATGAAAATGCGATTCGTGTCGCTGAAAAACCAGACAAAGAAACTTCCGCTTGTTGAACTTGGTGAGAAACAACTTATTCCCTTATTTGGGAAGAATACTAACGATGCCATTCTTGCCGGAGTAGTAAGAGGCGTTAAGTATGAGGTTGAGGGGTATATGCGAACGCTGCAAAAGAGGGTAGGGCATTACACCACTTTCCTGACCGGTGGTAATGCGTCATATATAGCGGCGAATGTGAGAATTCCGATGCGCCAAGAGAGAAATCTTGTGCTTATAGGACTTAACAGAATATTGGCTTACAATATTGAGAAATCGGGTGATTAGTGTTTACAAACTGTCGGAACGGTTTACCCTATGGTGATTATTATACGAAGCGGAGGAAGGCTCTCTCCGCTTCTATTGTTGTCGGGTATCCGTGTCCGGGGTAAACGATAGTGGCGGGTGGTAACTGCATAATAGTTTCCAGCGAGCGGTAGAGTAACCCTGCATTCCCGCCCGGAAGGTCGGTTCTGCCAAAGCCTTGGTGGAAAAGTGTATCACCTGAGAAAAGAATAAGGGGTAAAGTGGTATCTGTTTCAGAAGCGGTAACAAGATAACACACGCTTCCCTCTGAGTGCCCTGGAGTATGTAGGAAAGTGATTGTGTGGTCTTTCAGTCGAATGCGAAAATTATGGTCAAGCGTGTTATATCGCCGCAGTGAATCAGTGCTAAGCGGCACGCTAAACATCTCCGCCTGAGTGCTTATCCCTAAATATTGTTCAATATCAAGCGGGTGGATATACGGCAGCAGTCCGTATCTCTCAAATACCCATTTTGCGCCGAAGATATGGTCAAGATGTCCGTGTGTAAGCAGGTGAGCAATAGGTTTCAGTTGTTTATCTTTGATATATTGCTCGATGCGACTTTCTTCGTAGTCAGTATATGAGCCGCAATCAATAATCACCGCATCCCCTTCGCACGAAAGGATGTGGCAG
>CAKZZM010000191.1 GCA_937885465.1 uncultured Bacteroidales bacterium | reverse complement strand
AGTGACTTCCTCTTGGAAATGTTCACCAACTACAAATTTTGATGCGTTTGCCGTGTGAAATAATTAAATTTTACGTGATATTTCAAAAAAAAACACTATCTTTGCAAGCGAAAACGTATTGAAATATAGCAAGTGTGGGAAATGGCGTTTTACGACAGCTACTCCCTCCGAACAGGCAACCGATGCCCCGCCCTTGGAAGTAGTGTCTAAAATAGATTGAGTAATACCACACCGACAACCCCCAAAAGGATAAGACGATGAAGAATAGATTCATCACACTATGTCTCTGCTTGGGTGCTAATCTCTTGGCACTCGCCTATGATGTAGAGATTGGTGGAATTTATTATAACCTCAACAGTTCTACCCAAACAGCAACTGTCACTCAGAAGAACTATACGAATACTTCGGCGTATATCGGTCATGTCGTTATACCCGAGCAGATAACGCACAATGGTGTGCAATATACCGTTACTGAAATCGGCGAATGGGCACTGAGGTATAGTGATGTAGAATCGGTGGTTATACCTACTACTATTACCCAAATAGGCGAGCGAGCGTTCGAAGGCTGTCATAGTCTCACCACGATGTACTATAATGCGGTTAGATGCAGTGTCGATAGTTGGTGGCTCAAACCGGAGAATTTGCGCGAAGTGGTTTTCGGCGAAGATGTACAATCCGTGCCGAGCGGACTCTTTGCGAACGCCGGCAAACTGAAAATCGTGCGCTTCAATGCAAGGAACTGCCGAGAAGGTTGGATGGCATCCGCATTGGGATATAATGGTAGTACAGGCAAATGGAGCACACATATAGACAGCATGTTCATCGGCGACTCGGTGCTGTATATCCCTTCAAACCTGTGCTACGAGATGGATTCGCTCCGCTATGTGCGTATGGGTCAATCGGTTCGTGTGATTGGTGAGTATGCTTTCCGTGCCTGCCCGCTCCTGACTGAACTGGAGTTGCCGCCTATGCTTGACAGCATCATGACCGGTGGTCTGCAGGGACTACGCGGCATAACCGATCTTTACCTACCTAAATCACTTCGTTATGTTGCAGATATAGGTTTTGATGCCACTTTCGAAGCCATCTTCACTGCTGAGTCAATAACCGATATTAACAACATACAGACACCAACCTCCACACACACAGACAAAGTACTGATTAACAATCGCATATTCATTCGTCTCTCGAATGGACAATTATATACAATAGAAGGATTGAAGGTTCCGAATTTCTAAACACTGCAAGTAAACAACTATACTCTAATTGGGTGATTAAATATTAAAACTAAATTCTATACACTATGGCAAAGAAAGAAGAAATCATTGCTGCCGCAAAAGAAGTGGCAGGCAAGGCGATGGAAGCAGCTAAGGAAGTGGCTGCCGAAGTTGCAGAAAAGGTAGCAGACACGGCGGCAGAGATAGCTGCCAAGCCTGAGACCCGAGAAGCTGTAGAAGCAGCAAAAGAAGCTGCACAGAAAATGACAAAAGCCGCTAAAGCTGCCGCAGAAACGGTCGTAGAACCCCAAGCCGGCAAGCAGGCTAAAGTCATCACCCCCAAGATGGCGAAGATTCCCGAAGGTCCGTTGGAGAAGAAATGGACCAACTACAAAGACCATCAGAAACTCGTCAACCCTGCCAACAAGCGCAAACTCGACATCATCGTTGTCGGCACGGGTCTCGCCGGTGCTTCGGCTGCTGCTTCGCTCGCTGAGATGGGCTTCAACGTGCTCAACTTCTGCATTCAAGACTCGCCCCGTCGTGCGCACTCCATCGCAGCACAGGGCGGTATCAACGCAGCGAAGAACTACCAGAACGATGGCGACTCCGTCTATCGTCTCTACTACGACACCATCAAAGGCGGCGACTACCGCGCTCGCGAGGCCAATGTCTATCGTCTGGCTGAGGTCTCTAACAACATCATCGACCAGTGCGTGGCACAAGGTGTTCCTTTCGCTCGCGAATACGGCGGACTGCTCGACAACCGCTCCTTCGGTGGCGCACAGGTAAGCCGTACTTTCTATGCTAAGGGTCAGACCGGTCAGCAGCTGCTGCTCGGTGCTTACTCCGCTCTCAGCCGTCAGATAGGCAAGGGCAAGGTGAAGATGTACACCCGCTACGAGATGCTTGACATAGTGATGATTAAGGATGAGAACGGCGAGCCACGCGCACGCGGTATCATCGCCCGCAACCTCGTCACCGGTCGTATCGAGCGTTTCTTCGCTCACGCTGTCGTCATCGGTTCGGGCGGCTACGGTAACACTTTCTTCCTCTCCACCAACGCCATGGCTTCCAACGGCTCTGCCGCTATGCAGATGTACCGCCACGGCGCATACTTCGCCAACCCCTGCTACGCGCAGATTCACCCGACCTGTATCCCCAAGCACGGCGATTTCCAGTCGAAACTGACGCTGATGTCCGAGTCGCTGCGTAACGACGGACGTATCTGGGTGCCGAAGAAACTCGAGGACGCCAAGCGTCTGCAACGCGGTGAGATTAAGGGTCGCGACATACCCGAAGAGGACCGCGACTACTACCTCGAGCGTCGTTATCCCGCCTTTGGTAACCTCGTGCCGCGTGACGTGGCTTCGCGTGCCGCCAAAGAGCGTTGCGATGCCGGTTATGGCGTGAATAACACGGGATTGGCTGTGTTCCTCGACTTCTCCGATGCTATCCAGCGTCTCGGCAAGGATGTCGTGGCACAGAAATACGGCAACCTCTTCCAGATGTACGAGAAGATAGTGGATGAGAACCCCTACGAGAACCCGATGATGATCTTCCCCGCCATCCACTACACGATGGGCGGTATATGGGTCGATTACGAACTGCAAACCTCTGTCAAGGGCTTGTTCTGCATCGGTGAGGCTAACTTCTCCGACCACGGAGCCAACCGTCTTGGTGCTTCGGCTCTGATGCAGGGTCTGGCTGACGGCTATTTCGTATTGCCTTACACCATACAGAACTACCTTGCCGACCAGATTGGCGTGCCGCGTATGTCCACCGACCGTCCCGAGTTCGCCGAGGCAGAGAAGGCTGTCAACGACAAGATACAACGCCTCATGTCGATACAAGGCACGGAGTCGGTTGATACTATCCACAAACGCCTTGGTCTCGTCATGTGGGACTTCGTAGGTATGGGTCGTACCGCCGAGAGCCTGCGCACCGCCATCCAAAAGATTGACGAGATAAAGAAAGACTTCTGGACGAACGTCTATATCCCGGGCACGGCTGACAGTCTGAACAACGAACTTGAGAAGGCTCTGCGCTTGGCTGACTTCATCGAGATTGGTCGTCTGATGGCTGTCGATGCCTTGAACCGTGAGGAGTCGTGCGGTGGTCACTTCCGCGAGGAGTATCAGACCGAGGAAGGCGAGGCACTGCGTCAGGACGATAAGTTCTCGTATGTGGCTTGCTGGCGTTACACCGGCGAGGACACCGAACCCGAACTCATCAAAGAACCTCTCGACTACGAGTTCACCGAACGCAAGACGAGGAACTACAAGAGTTAACAGGCTTTGCGATGATGCGTGCGATACTTTGCGCTGATGCGCAAAGAAGGGGACGAAAGGGCGGCGAATATGATTCGCCGGTAATGAACATAGGACAAAGAAAGTAACTCATATTGAGTTACTTTCTTTATAATATTTTCATACATCAAAAATTGCTCGTTTTTTAGTTAATGGAATCTCTGATAAAGCCAATAGCGTAAACTTGATAATGCTGACTATGATTTTCGTAACCATTTTGCTTCGACTCCATAAGCTATTCATCTAATAAACTATAAAATTTACGAGTTACAATATGATTTTTTTTGTTGTAATATAATTATCCATCTGGAAAGACAAAATAAATACTCCCGATAAATTGTGTGGTAATTGCAACGTGCTTTCTCCTTCATCTGTATATACTGAATAATAATGATGCCCATATATGTCAAAGAGAGAAAGTTTCAGTTTTTGAGGAGCATAAAACTTGATGATTCTACTTGTTGGGTTTACGGATATTAGTAATGGCTCTTCATATATTAGTTCATTGCTAATATCTGAAATTACAATGGGACATGTGCATATTGAGTAATTTTCACCAGTCCTTATCAAAGAAGCATATACATTATCACCTTCATGCAAATATTGAGGCGTATATATATATGATTCTCCATCTGTGATAAAGTTATGATTATTTACATACCAATCAAATTGTGTAAAATCGTACCCTCCATTATAATCTGTATTGAGGACAGCAACTACATCATTCCAATTTTGTTCCAATAGCCAGGATGGGTATTTAATCATAAAAGACATTTCATAGGCAGAAAAGGAAGGCAGACAAGTTCCATTGTTAAATTCAATACGTACATTATAAATATCAGGGCGCAGATATATATTATCTGCAAATTGTGGAATATGATCTGTAATAGTTTCTCTAAATTGTGCGTCATGTACATCAATAAATCCCATTAACTTAGCATGATTGTCATAGTATAAGCTATATGTAATTGGCTTTGGACCTGTGTAATGATACTTGATTTGGTATAGTGAATCATCTGCACATGCATTATCTACATAAGCAGACGAGATAATTGTTGAAGCGATAGTTGTTAGTCTCAAAGTATGAATCTCACATCCATCTCCCTGAGGCTGATAAATAGTGTCAACAAAAATACCATCGTTATATATCATATTGCCTGCAAAAACATAATAATCTCCTAAACAAATAGATGCATCAATAGTGTCAATTATAGTGGGACGAGTGCGAAGGGTGAGTATATAAACACTATCACAACCACAAATCGTAGGAATAGTATCTTTGTAAATACCTGTTTTATTTAACATCTTACCTTGGAACTTGTAATAGTCAAAATCACAAATAGTAGCAGTTTCTTCAAATAAATATGTTTTATTTACAGTTAATTCTAATTTATATATACTATCACATCCCGTTGTGGTTTTTAAACTATCAAAATACAATCCTGTTTGATTATAAACTTTACCTCTATATGAATATGGATGATTCTCGCATGTAGTCACTTTTTCTTCAAACAAGTAAGTAGGATTAACTATTAGATTTAACTTATAAATACTATCACAATCTTCTTGTGTCTTCAAATAGTCATAGTAAGTTCCCGAGTGATTTAGGATAGTCCCTCTGAAGTTATATGTTTCATTATCACAAATAGATACATTTTGTTCGAACAAATAAGTCGGTTTTATTGTAAGAACAAGTTTTATAATGCTATCGCAACCGGTTATAGTCTTTAGAGAATCATAATAGATTCCGCTCTTTGATAAATGTTCACCTTTGAAGAAATAACTCCCACCATTGCAGATTCGAATAGATTTCGCTATTTCATAAGTTGGTGTAACTGTAAGATTCAACTTGTATATACTATCACATCCGTTAACAGAGAATAGGCTATCGTAATATGTACCCGATTCAGATAATAGTCTTCCTCGAAAATCATATTGTTCATTATCACATATTGTAACATTTTTTTCACTAAGAGATGTTGGATTTACTTTGATAGTTAGTTTATATATGCTATCGCAACCATTTTTAGTTAAGAGGCTATCATAATATATTCCAGTTTTTAGTATCTTTCTGCCATGAAAATCATAAGGCTGATTATCACAAGTGGAAACTTCTTGTTCAAAGTAGTATGTAGGATTCACAACAAGATGAAGTATGGTGGTGCTATCAC
The DNA here is from genome assembly GCA_937885465.1 of uncultured Bacteroidales bacterium. Classification (GTDB taxonomy): domain Bacteria; phylum Bacteroidota; class Bacteroidia; order Bacteroidales; family Paludibacteraceae; genus Colicola. The sequence goes on along the minus strand of CAKZZM010000191.1, from coordinate 2,542 downwards.
ATCCATAAGACGTTGAATTTGTGTGTATAAATGTACCAGCAGCTTCTATTAGTTCCGAATCAAACATAAAGAAACCATTATTACATATTGTGTCATACAAATGTCTTGTATGATCATCGGAATATCCATGCATATAGATGTTGCGTTCAAATGTATTTTCGCAATTACCATTAGTCAATTTAGCAGTTAAGGAAACTTTATAGTTCCCTGTATTTTCGTAAATTATCGGCGTGGATATATCTTTAGTTGTTACTATTCGACCATCTCCTAAATTCCAAATGTATTCATCGCAATCTTCCATCGGGGAATTTGGCAGTTGTCCGTCTCGAGATACAGAACTCATATTTGTCAGATATAATGTGTCAACACAAGTCCCTTTCTTAATATAGTTGAAATTTGCTAAAGGCAATCGAGGATCCGCCTTTACGTTTAGAGTAAAACTGCAAGTTGGTTTGCCTGTTTGATTGACTTCACAATAATACATTGTTTCGTCTGTTGGAACTGTAATTGATTGTGAGTTCCCGACAATATGTTTTGTAGAACCATTTAAAGTGTACCATTTATATTCAAATCCATCAGGTCCGGAAAATGTACTCATTGCATTTCTTCCGCACGTTAATGATTTTATTTTCTTTTGTTGACAAGAAATATTTAAATAAGCGTATCCGAAATGTCCCTTTTTTTTACAATCATATGTTGTAAAACGAATGTGAATGTTTTGCCCACTATATGCAGATAAATCTAAACCCACCGCAGTCCAATCTTTCCACAATATTCCTTCAGATGATACATTCCAACCTAAACTTTGACTTGCAATAAAATCAAAAGCTCCGCAATAACTATCAACTAACTGATTATTTTCATCCAAAATTTCTAATGTAAGGCGAGGTTGCTCGCTTGGTGTATGTCCCGGGTCTTCCATTACGGCTGCATATTTGAATACAAGAATTGGATTTGTATCATCATCAACAGTATATTCATATGTTATACTTTCTGCTTGTGCTCCGACACTCCAGTTTCCAAGGCGTACAGATGCAAACTCACCATTGGGAACAGTGCGTAATTGATTATCCGTTCTTGGATCTCTCTCATTAGTATTTGTATGAATAGTATGACGACTTGAACCTGCACTTGGTCCATCGTCAATTATGCCTACATATTGATAAGGATTGTCAAATGTACCGTATGTACAGACAACGGAAGAAGAACGCAAGTCGGTAAAATCAATACATTGTGCAGATGCTAAAACCGAAAGAAAAAGAATACTATTAATGATGGGAAAACGTTTCATTTTCAAAAAATTTAATAACAATGACAACTGCGTGTCGGTATACGAAGCATAAATGTTAATTTGATGCCAACACTAAAGGGCAATACTTTATTAGTTGTTGTTGCTTTATGATTATAGTAAGAAAATATATTTAATTGGGTGGGATGTTTTTGGTCTGGTATAAATAGTGATTCATCCGTGGTATTTTTGAAAGCATTAAGTAGTCCATATTCAATATAAGCACCTATTTTTAATACTTTATCACGTGTATAACTACTATAACTATACCCATATAATACATCATAACCAATTTCAACAATTAAACTTAAAGGGATATTTAAATGCAGTTTTTCAGTATTAGTCGCCTTGTAGTTTGTATAATAATGGTTCGGCATATCTTCAAAATCCTGAAAATATTGAGGATATGTGGCATAGGTTGTGTAATCTCTACTTGTATGATTCCTTGCAAATAAACTATACCCCATTTTTGCCCCGCCTCCAATATAGAATCCATTATAAGTGTAACCTAACATAATAGGAATGAAGCCATATAAGCCATAAGAAGATTCTTTACTGGCGGAAATCTCAAAATGATAATTCATAGGTTTACCTTGTGTATCATACATCATTTGGTCTAACATATAATCTTGAGTATAAGCATTAGATAGCCAAAATGAAATTTCAAGACCAATAGATGTGTAAAATCCACTATATCTAAATTCATACCCTCCACTTAAATTTACGTTTCCGCCTCCAATAGTATTCAAGTCGTCAAATTTTTCAAATAATGAGTAATATCCACCTGCAATAGACAACCAACCATAATGTTTATCTATAACATTATTTTCTATCATTTTTTGTTCTGCACTTATTGTTAATATGCAAAGAACATTCAAATAAAGAACTATCAATATTAGTTTTTTGTTCATCGTTTACAAAAATGGTTAAGTATAAACACAAAAAGAGCGCAGACTTTTGTAGTTTGCTTATATTCGGTTCCTTAGGATTTAACTCGACTACCTTAATATCCCAAATATATCTACGGAAAAAGCCCGCGCCTTCGCACGAGCATTCTGGCTCTTTCCTTGGGATATTAGTTCTAAAAAAGTGTCGAGTTTTTTAGGAACCAAGTATTAAAGCAAAATGCTATCTAATTATGTATGTTGTGCATCGCCTGCCGATGCATGGTGTGTCATAGGCGGAAAAAAATTCTAATATTATTCTTGAGTTGATTCAATGACGAGAGAGGTATATTTGCCTTGACCGACATCA